>DATIQS010000217.1:0-10418 GCA_035470605.1 Fibrobacteraceae bacterium | reverse complement strand
TGTCGAGGAGCTCACCTGCATGACGGTAGCCCAGTCGTATAAAAGGCCATAGATTTCACAGAAATCATCGAGATTATTATAGCACCAGTAATTTCCTGTGCTTGGCTTATAGTTCAGATTTTCCGCTAGCCAGGTTTGACTCCCAATGGTGACTGTTTGATAAGTCGTTCCATCACGGCAATCCGTAACCGTGTTCGTCCCATATGTATTGCTACAATCCGCAGAAGAGGATGTCTCGACAGATGAGGACGACTTTGCGGAGCTAGAAACGGCAAGGCTGCTGGATGAGGGCTCTTCCGCAGAACTGGAGGGTAAAACACTGCTTGATATCGTTACACTCGAAGAGAGGGCCTGAGACGAAGAAGCCTCACTTGAGGAGGATGCCGCGGAACTGGAGGGAAGAGCACTACTTGAAATTTGGACACTTGAGGACAATGCTTGAGACGAAGACGCTCCACTCGAAGAAAGCGTGTCCACGGAGCTGGAGGAAGCGGAACTGTTCGATGCTTCGACACTTGAGGACACGGTTTGAGACGAAGATGCTTCAGTAGAAGATACGGTTTGAGATGAAGAAATTTCACTCGAAGAGGGTGCATTCGCCGAACTGGACGAAGGGTTGCTACTGGTGACTTCAACACTTGAGGATAACAACGCTTGGGACGAGGAGGTTTCACTCGATGGGACACTACTGGAGGAGGAAGAAAGGTCCAATTGTTCTGAGCTGAGAGAACTCCAAGTTGCCCGGACTGCGTCAGGATCATCGAGATCCAGATTGGAACAGGCGATCATACTACCCAGAGCGAGGGAGAAAATAGTCAAGACGGCATATCTCATCTCAATGCCCCCCTTCTGGCAGGAACCATAGGACAAGGGCAGCCACCGCCGCGCCCAGCGAAATTCCATAGCTCGTATTGCGATAGGTCTTCATATCATCTGCGTCCGCATAGGCACTGCTGAGTTTGGCGTAGTCTTCTGCGTCATTGGCTTCGTTATAGTCATCGCGGTAGGAAACACCGCGTTGATTAAAGTAGACCCCCATTCCGACACCGGCGAGGCTCAAACCACCCAAGGCCAGAGCGATTTTGCGTTTGGTCGACAGGGGCTTGCTTTGCATTTGCGGAATGGCATCTGCCGGTACCTGATGAGAGTTCTCCATAGAGCCAGGGCCCAGAGGGAGAGGGTTTGCAGAGGCCTGCGGCTTGAGACCCAATCCCAGGGAGTCCACCAGCATTTGGACGCTCTCATGGCACAATTTTTTTACGATCTGATATAATTCCCCCTCCTTTTGCACATCTACCGATTTTATAATCTGCCCTGTTTGAACATCCAGGTAATCGATCCGGATCATATAGGTCGGGCCGAATTTCACCAGGGTCCCTGAGACAAGGTCATCCACACCGAGCAGTTGTCCGATCTGGACCTGGCACTGCTGCGAGTTACAGGCGCCGCTCTGCTGAAATCCCTGTTCTTTCAGGATATAGTCCATTCGGCTGCGATCCAGTACAATGAACTGGTTGGTGGACACAAGCTCGGCAGCCATTTTCCCCGTGATAAACGAGAGTTGTTCGGGACTGACGGTTTGGTCTCCAGTAAAGTCAACCACTGCGATATTGGGTTTATGACTGCTAAGATCTTGAGCCCACAGAGGCCCTAACGAAAGAAAAAACAGCAATACAGAACGCACAGATACCACAATACCTCCAAAACCGATTTCTAAGATAAAATTTTCGGCCCCGCTTCCGAGTATACGAAAATACATTGATGATCCAGCGCACATCGGGTTTTCGTGCGCCCGCCGATGACTCTCACATTTTGTTCCTTTTCGTTGAATGCTCTTGATGTCGGGTCCTTCTTTTACTAAGATTGGATTCCTGTTTTGCGCGAGTCAGGCTTCACCACGCAAAATGGATTCCTAAGGAGCTTAACGTTAGAGGTTTTATGTCCTTTCATGGCCCTAAAGGCAAAGTGGCCCGCGCATTAGGTCACTCCGTATCCCAGAAAACAGCGAAAGCGTTGGATCGTCGAAATTTTCCTCCTGGACAGCATGGTCTGAACCGTAAAAAGGCTGCTTCGGTGTACAAGCAGCAATTGATGGAAAAACAGCGTTTGCGTTTCACCTATAATATTTCGGAACAGGACATGCGCCGTGCCTATGAGCGCGCTTCTAAATTCCATGGTTCTACTGGAGATGCTCTGCTGCAAGTGCTGGAAACACGTTTGGATGCGATGATTTTCCGTATGGGGTTCGCTCGCACGATGTTCGCTGCACGTCAGTATGTTGCTCATGGACACTTTATGGTCAATGGGCGCCGCTGCTTTATTCCTTCCCGTCTTCTTCGGGCGGGGGACGTTGTTGCAGTACGGGATCGTTCTAAATCTCATGCTCAGATTGTGGAGGCAATTGGATCTGCTCCTGATGCTCCATCTTATCTTGAAGTCGATAAAACAAAAATGGAAGGAAAACTTGTCGCGATTCCCCCTCGCGACCAGATTCCAGTCAAGCTGACTGAGCAACTGGTGGTTGAATACTACAACCGCTAAACAAAAATTTTCTGTAACCCGGTCATCTTCTGGCCGGTTTTTTTTGATTTCTATGCGAAAACCAGCCGGAGCGGAGCATCACTCAACCTAGATCCTACAGTTGACCGGGTCGAGTCTCGCTCGCCTGCGATTTTTTGTGCCCCTGCACCCTCCTCTGCTCCAGGCGAACGAGACGCTGGCTATCGTTCGCTTGATGCCCCACGAAAATCCACGCGATTGTACCCACAGGGTATAACCCGGCTAACGAGCAACACTCGAAGCCGTTGAGCTTTGCATCGCATTCCGTAGGACTACGTCAACGGATTGCACATCGGTCAGTCGGACCGGAATCTTTGTCATCGTGATATCTCCGTTTTGATATGCCCGTTGAGTTTTAGCTGCTACCGCACATACACTCTTGTATACAACTGCGGGATCTAGGCTAAATTTAGCCGCAGGATCCCCTTTTGGTGAGGCGACAAGTGTTTGCTTTCCTCAAAGCCTGAATTCAGATTTGACTATGTGTCCGCCTTAAAAAGTCACTGGACGCCGTCGTGAAGGGCTATTTTTTGGGGCGAAGTCTTATATTTGGTATTCATCATAATATAGACTCCGTTGTGCAGTACCGCTTCACCTACAATGGGGGTACCTGTGAAAGGAGCAAAATTATTACCGATCCCCGATTGAAGGAGGTCTCCTGTGCCGAAGCCTGCGCCAACTATCTAGCGGACACGTCTAGTATAAACGCGTTTGAGTTTTTCGACTATTCCACGGAAGAGTTGCAAAACGACGCCCAGGCCACCTCCTTCCGTGCCTGCGTCGCGGCAAGCGGATTTCCGTATTCCAATTTTGACGAGTGATTTTATTTCATAAGGAGCATTCTATGAATTTACGTTCAATGTCAGCTATTCTGGCTACAATCCCTTTTCTCTCCGGTTGCCTTACCGATGGAGGAGATTCCAATGGAGGCTCTTCCTCCACGCAATCGGGGGATGTTTCTTTTTCAGATGAGCCCGCCTCGTTTACTCTCTCGTATGTAATGGATAGCATTCAGATCAATTCCAGCGAAGGCTATTATGTCTCTGCGGATGCCGGTTGTTACGATGGCATGTACAGCCGAAACAATGACGATACAACGTATTTTTCCATTTCTTCTGGGACATTGAATCTCCTTTGGAATAAGGATTATTCTTGCTATATGCGTACATTCTCTGGCTCGAGTTCCGATTTAGAGGGAACATGGACCATGGATGGCTATGAGTTGAATCCAGACTATGCTTATGCTTCGACGAGTAGCTACTGTACGCAGTCGTATTTGGATACTCTGAATGAGGAGATGGACAGCGCTTATTTTTCCTATCAATATATCTATACCTCCACGACACAAGCCGTCGCGGTGACTTATCGCGATTTCTGCTGGTCCGATAATATGTTGGAAGTCTTTCAAAACAATGCGGACGAACTTGATTATTCTCTGACGATTTCTGCGGATGGGTGTAGCAAAATCAATTTTACCTCGGACGAGGGAACAGCTGTGCTTTCTATGCAAGCTCTTTCCAACAAGAATCAGACCATTACGTACGAGATTACATATAAGGGAACGACCTGCTCTCAGGTGATCCCTTTTGGTCCCATTGTCTCTCCATCAAGCTGTAGCACCGCCTGGGATGCCTATGCGGCGGACACAAGCAATTCGGAGGAGTTCGATTACGATAACTATAAGGCCAGCCAGTTGGCGGAGAGTGAGCTGCTTTCCTGCGCGAAGGCTGCGGGCTTTTCTTATGCCGATCTGATCGATTATTGAGCCTAGAATGAGGCTCCTCCGTCTATTGGTATATGGATGTGTCCTATGCCAAATTCAGCCGTAACCACGCCAAGGCCGCCGGGCAGAATTCCTGGCAGCCAGTTTTCTTCTTGCGAGGGGTTGGCGCATTCTGGAGCGCAACCCACATTTTCTTGGTGGCGAACTGGACTTGGTGGCGCGGGATCCCCTGGGGGTGTTGGTGTTTGTCGAGGTCAAATCGCGTTGGAGTCTGAACGGGGGACGCCCTTCCGCGCAGGTCCATGCGAAAAAACAATTCCGCGTTTGGCGTGCCGCTCGTGCCTGGGTGGCTCGTTCCCGAGTCTCACCGGATCAAGCGATGCGCTTTGACGTGATTTGTTTGAGCTTTCGGGATTCCAAACCGGAAATACAGTGGCTTTCTGATGCGTTTATGGGGCCTTCTTCTGGGTATTGACGGGGCCCGGATATTTTCGTTCTGCAACATTGCCGGCTTCGTCGCGAACACGGAGAGTCCAGGGAATGCCCGGGGTGAGTCGGGCCGGATCGACCACTATATCCAATGGATCGGAGTCGAATTCCACGGGAATCCAGCGGCCCTTTTGCCGAACCTGAACGGCGTTTCCATTGGGAATGCCGCTCCAGTTCTCGGTGAGATGGATGCGCCAGACGGGTTCGGTTTTCCCGATGAGTATGCCTACTGTGTCGCGTAGATCTCCAAGAATTGGAGCTAAGGTGTCCACCTGGAACGCCAGATCGCGGAGTTCGTCAACAGAGGTGCAGGCGTGTGCGCGGCGTTGCGTTTTATCTGTCCATTCCACGCGTTGTCGGGAAAACGAAAACCAGCGGCGAGTCGTTTCTCCGAGCCAGTATAGGCGGGGGAGCGTGTGCGCGGTGCTGTCGTCGAGGCGCGTGATCGGGAGGCGAGGACTCCCAGAGACGGTATCGGGGAGATCCAGGCAAACCTCCCAATTCCCTCGGAGATGCAATCCTTTTGGATGAAAGACCCATGTGGGAGCGCTCCCTGGAATGCTGTCCAGAACACTATCGCGTTTCTCCCAGGCGAGGACGTTTGGGAAGAGTCCACCCCAGATTCGCAACCGCATGGAAACACCATCCGTGGCCCATTCGATGGGTTTGCGTCCACCTGCTGCGGGCAGAGGGTGGAGATGGATGCGCCTTGTTTCTGTCGGGGTCGTTACAAGCAATAGACGCGCCTTGGGCCATTGAACCAGAATGGATTGCAAGGGCATGGTCTGATGAGGTAATTTGGCGCATACGGAATCCGAGAGCATTTTTCCGAGGCTATCTTGTACCTGGAAGCGCGATTGAGCGCATTGCCCTAGATCAATCCAGGGCCGGACGAGGAAGGTGAAGAGCAGAGAATCCTGGAAGAGGGGATGGGGCAGAA
This sequence comes from Fibrobacteraceae bacterium, assembly GCA_035470605.1. Taxonomy (GTDB): domain Bacteria; phylum Fibrobacterota; class Fibrobacteria; order Fibrobacterales; family Fibrobacteraceae; genus CAIRAY01. The sequence goes on along the minus strand of DATIQS010000217.1, from coordinate 4,707 downwards.
TAGGAACGGGATCCGCCGCACAATGGGTTTGGGGCACGAGATCAAGCTGAGTGATATGGCCCGATTGATCTTCAATTCGGGTTTCCAGGGTGGATTTTCTGGTGGTGCTACGTAACGCCTTGGCCATTGCGACGGCATCCCAGACTCCAATGCTGCTATTGGCATCCCAGCCCATTCCCATATAGTGCCAGTCGCCTGCGGTGTCGCTCTCCTCGCTCCAGAGGAGTTCTTCACGGATACGGGGTGCATTGGCTACTGGGAGGCGTGGATAGGACTTGGCGAACAGCGTTTTTTCCCCCTGTTTCACATGGACGGTATAAATGCTCATGGGGTTTTCTTTCGGCTCGCGGGAATAATCCACGATTTTTAGGGCCCATCGCGGATTGAAAAAAGAGGTGTCCACTTCGAGGCAGCCTTGCGCCAAGGCGGCACGAGAGGTTAGCACGACGTGACCCTGGGGATTGGTGGCGTCCCAGACTGCGGCGCCCAAAATTTGTGGAGCAATGGTGTCCATACAAAGAGTTCCCAACTGACAAGGAGGAAAGACAATCCTGCCTGTGCTGTCGCGAACTTCCATATGCAGATGAGGGCTACCGATGCCAGTGCTGCCACTGAAGGCCAGGGTATCGTTGCGCTGGAAGATGGATAACGAATCAGGAATTGAATCCCAGTTTAGGTCGTTTGTCTGACGGGCCTCTTTTAACGCTTCGAAGGCAGAGTCCAACCGAGGCGCAAAACCGGAGAGGTGTCCGAAAACCCAAATGCGCCCAGAGATGCCGCGGTAGAGGAGGTTTCGTCCATATCCATAAGGCGATTGTCGTAGGCGTTCAACATGCCCATTCTCGGGTGCAACCACGGGCCAGCCCTCCTGTTTATCCGTGGACCAATCTACCCCGTTATGGTATCGGGTCCCTCGATTTTCACCAAAGGACGATGTCGTGAAGGCGGGGTGCGCCAAGGGGGACCACAAACCGTCTATGGAATCCATGGGAACAGCCCAGATGGATACGGCTAGGGTGATATAGGTGGTGATGAGGATGATCCTGCGCATGGGAACCTCCAGGAGGGAATCTAGTAAAGGAGCGCTCTAAAAACTTTCGTTTGGTTCATTCGGGCTACTACTCCTTTTATGGTGGCCCTTTATCGTGTCACGGGACCGCATCGAAGGAGCTGTCCGCCATTTTCCGCAGCACCTGGGCCGAGTTCCAGAATCCAGTCGGCGTTTTGTACTAGGGTCGGTTGGTGCTCGATGGCGATGATGGTGTGCCCCTGTGCAATCAACTTTCGGAAGAGATTGAGCAAGTGGGTGATGTCGTTCCGATGCAGACCGCGGGCGGCCTCATCAAAGAGATAGAGACTTGGTTCGTTTGTGGATATCGTTAAATCTACCGCGAGGCTGAGCCGTTGGAGTTCTCCACCGGACATGTGACGTGTACTTTGTCCGAGACGTAGATAACCGAGCCCTGTTTCGCGCATGGGTTCAAGACGAGAGCGCAATCGGGTGTGCGCATGGAAAATTTCCAATGCCTGATCCACCGTCAGGTCTAACACCTCGGCCATGTTAAGCGTTTTGAAGCGCACCCCCAGTACATCTTCGCGGAATCGGCGTCCTTGGCATACCGGACAAGGGAAATCCCCATAACCCGCCGGATCCTCCAAACGTCCAAGTCCCTGGCAGGCTTCGCATCGGCCTCCAGCGGCATTGAGACTGAAATGCTTTGCTTTAAATCCACGGGCCCTCGCTTCAGGCAGACTGGCGAATAGGTCGCGTAACGGGGTCATCAGATTTCCCAATGTGGCAACGAACGAGCGCTGCGAGGCATGGGCTGCGGAACGCCCCATGCCTAGTACCTTCGTGATACCCCCGGCGTCGGTGATGTTGCACCAGGGGTGTTCCCCAGTGAAAGCCTGAGCCAAGCCGCCAAAAACCAAGGTGCTTTTTCCAGAACCGCTTACGCCGCAGACTACAGTAAAAGCTTCGGTCGGGATTTGGATGTCCATGGCTTTCATATGGCGGAATGGTTCAATAGAGAACCGCAAAGAATGGGTGGCCTGGAATGATTTTTGGGAAATCGTTGGATGACGTAATTCTGTGAGCCATTGAGCGGTTGGGGAATCTGGATCTTTTAAAACCTCGTCCCGTGGCCCTTGGCGCAAAACCTCACCGCCAAGTTCGCCTGCGCCGGGGCCCATCTCCACCAGAGAATCCACGCGTTCCAGAAAATAAGGTTGGTGTTCGATCAGGAGCAAAGTGTTATCTCGTGCGCGAATCTCGCATAACATTTCCCAGACGCGGGCGCAATCATGAGCGTGCAGGCCTGCACCAGGTTCATCCAGCACAAATAAAAGACCATTGAGATGCCCACTGGCCAGAGCGACTAGGCGTAAGCGTTGCCATTCCCCGTCAGACAATGTTTTCACACCGCGTCCTAGAGCCAAATGTCCTAATCCAAGGCGCTCCATGGCACCCAGGCGATCCTGTAGCTGTTCCCAGGTGGGACGATAAGCATCGGGCAAGTCCGTTCCAAGTTCAGAAACTTGCTTTGGCAAAGCCTCCGCTGAGAGATGCAGAACATCGCGCCAGCTCAAATTACCGACACGGGTTTCCAGTAATAGGGGGTGCAGTCGGTCACCGTTGCATTTTGAACACACTTCACCCTTTTCCGACTCCCCGCGACCTTCGCATTGGGGGCAGCGTCCAGCAACGGAATAGGCAGAAAACATTGCCGCATCAAGGTGCGGTAACAGCAAACCATGCTCAGGACAACGCGGTGCTAGAGATAAAAATAGGGGAGGAGTGTTTTCCCCTCGGTGGAGCCATAGCGCTCCTTGGCCTACTCGTAGAGCGATGGTTACGCTGTCCGCGATACGGGCGCGTAAGCCTGGGCGAAGAATCCAGCGGTCCACGACCACAGAAAAATCGGCAGGAGCCGTCGAGTTTGTAAGAGCGGCGGGGAGCAGGGCCAGTTCGAGGAATGTGCCATTGCCGAACCCCCGCACAAAGCCCTGGGAAATCCATTCCTGTGCTACCTCGTCCCAGGTTCGTCCTTGGGCAGGAACCGGGGCCAGTAGTTGTAGACGGGAACCTTCGATTTGGTTCGCGATGCGTTCCACCATTTCCTGGCTGGTGAGAACATCTAACGTTCGACCGCATTTTGGACAAGTAAAAACGGCTTTGCGTACCCAGAGTGTGCGTAGCAGGGGTTCACATTCCGTTGCGCTCCCTACAGTTGCATGAGGATCGGCGTGGGAAGTTGAGGACTCTAAAGCAATGCTTGGACGTAAGCCGCTGATGGAATCTACGGGTGCAGGACCACGTACCCCGGCAATTCGTGCGACAAAGGGACTCAGGGTTTCCAGATAGCGACGTTGGCATTCCGCGTGGAGAACATCGATCGCCAGGGTGGATTTGCCGCAGCCCGAAGGACCACACAGCGCGGTGATTTGTCCCAGAGGAATTTCTACCGAAACGTCTTTTAGGTTGTGTAACCTAGCTCCGCGGATCTGGATCGTTTGATTCATTCAGAACAATTCCAACTGTTTGGCCTGAGGCACTTTGGACGTGCCCGCTGGACGCCAGTGGATGGTTTCCGTGCAGGTCGAATCGAGTTCCCGCAGAAACCGAGAAGGAGGGAGCATGCGTTCTTGCCCTTGCAAGGTGCGTTTGCCTGCATGGGTGATGCGCAGTTCCTGCTGGGCGCGTGTCATGGCCACATAAAACAGGCGGCGTTCCTCTTCCACATCGGTGCCCTGGTATCCCGACGGGGTGATGCCTTCCTCGGCCCCGGCGAGAATCACCACGGGGAACTCCAGGCCCTTGGCCGCATGGAAAGTCAGCACATGCACACCGCCACCCAGCTTGCCAACGTTGTTTCTGGGTGAGAGAATTTGTTTTCGTACAAAGTCAGAAATAGGTTCCTCGGCCTCTCGGGCCAAGCGGAGCAGGGTCTCTTTTTCCCCTTCCTGTTCTTCGTCAAGTTTTGTGTCCCGACAGAAGAAATCCAGCAACGAAGGCATCCAGGTGCCAGCGCGCTGTTCTTCCGCAGTCAGGTGCCGATAGATCTCCACCCATTCCTTCCATGCGTCTCCGGCGGCGAAATCCTCCAGGGCAAGGTTTCCCGCAAGGTGGCTGCGGATGCGTTGGACCCTGTCCTCGTTCTGCTTTTTTTGACCGGAGAGCCCCTCGGCAAGCTCTGCCAGTGCGAGACCATCCCGGGGATTGCAGAGAAATTTCAGGGCCGAGCCCACCAAGGTGAAGGGCGGGGAGTCCCAGAGGGAGGTCGCTGTGTTGAGTGTCAACGGGATTCCCTGGTGGCGCAGAGCGCGGATGATTTCTCCTGCGGCCGCGTGGGTGCGGCAGAGCACGGCGATGTCGGAAAAGGCATATTCCGATTCCGAACGGTGGAACTGGGTGCTGAGAGCGTCCACTCCCCCGACCAGGGAAAGCGTCTGTTCCGCGATGTAACGCGCTTCCTCCCGGGCATCCTTGGCCGCGAAGACACGAACCATTGACTTTGACGCGCTTTGGGCCCTGGCAAAGTTTCCAGAGCGCCCGCTGTTGTGGGCGATGAGGGCATTCGCCGCCTGCAAAATCTGTGGCGGGGTGCGGTAGTTTTCCTGCAGGAAGATTTCCTGGTGTTGGATTTCCTCGCGAATTTTGCCGAACAGACGGACGTTTGCTCCCCGAAATCCGTAAATCGACTGGTC
>DATIQS010000216.1:0-3244 GCA_035470605.1 Fibrobacteraceae bacterium | reverse complement strand
TGACCGCCTTGTTGTCCTGGAACTCCAGGGATGGAAACGCCGGGAATCAGAAATGGAATTTCATGTCCCCGAGATACAAAATAACGCGCCAGAAGTTCCATTTCCGCTGGACTGGTTGCGCCGACCACAGCCCCCAAGGAGCCGTTATCCCACTCGAGTAATTTTGCTGCGACACATTCAAATGCCTTACCCGCATCGCGAATGGGGAGATCCTGAAAATCCTGCGCGCCTTTGTTCGAGGTCCGCAATAAGGCATAAACGCCGTGCTCAACCTGATCTTTCAGAAATGGAGCGACAGAATCCGTTCCCATCCAAGGGCTCACCGTAACCGCGTCAGCGCCCATGACTTCAAACGCGGCCTTGGCATATGCTGCGGAGGATTTACCGATGTCACCACGCTTGGCGTCGAGAATCACCATAATGCCTTCCCGGGAGTATTCACGGATCAATTCCTGCAGCACCAGCAGGGCCTGCACACTGACGCATTCATAATAGGCGCTATTCGGTTTGATGGCTGCCGGAGTCACGCCGCGTTTTACGAATTCCTCCAGGATATCCAGATAGAAACTCCGGATGCGCTCTTCGGGAGGGCCCTCCACGGGAATCAAATTCAAAACAGGATCCATACCGAAACAAATTGGATTGCCACAGCTTCGCACACGCGTTTCCAGCTTGTAGGCATAACCAGACGTTGAAGTCGGCGATTCAGGTGCCATGGGATCTCCTCTATGCAGTTTTGCAAAAATAGGAATCCTTAAAGAAATCAGGCACTATAACTCCCGCTTTGAGCAAAGCCCCCGGAGCCAATCCAATCCGTGTGATAAAATTCGCCCCGTGGTCGATCCGTTCGTTCGTAGGTGTGCGCCCCAAAGTAGTCGCGCTGCGCTTGCAATAGGCTGGCACCAGATTGGGCGTTGCGGTATCCATCAAAAAAACTGAGGGCAGACGCCATGGCGGGGACCGCGATTCCGGTCAGCAGGGCATTGGACAACGTCCTCCGCCATCCCGGTTGCAACTGGGCCAACAAATCCTGAAACCAAGGATCGACAACCAGACTAGGGAGTTCCTTATCTCGGGCAAATGCATCGCGGATTCGATCCAGAAAGGCGCTGCGGATAATGCACCCGCCACGCCAAAGCATAGCGATACGCCCATAATCCAGTTTCCAGCCCTGTTGGGCTGCTGCCGCTCGCATCAGCATAAACCCTTGAGCGTAACTGATAATCTTCGCGGCAAGGAGCGCGTCATGCACATCCTGGGAGAATGAGTCACATATGGTCGCTGGAAGAATTTTTGGAGAAATTTTCTGCGCGGCAGCAACGCGGTCTTCGCGCATCGCCGACAAACTACGAGCAAACACCGCCTCGCTAATCAGCGTCAGGGGGACCCCAAGGTCCAATGCATTGATCCCCGTCCATTTCCCCGTCCCTTTTTGCCCTGCAGCGTCCAGGATACGGTCCACCAGGAGCGTCCCATCGGGTTCCTTACGCTGCAAAATTTCTGCAGTGATCTCGACTAAATAGCTGGATAAAGGGCCCTGATTCCACTGCGCAAAGGTCTGAGCGATCTGATGATCCGGCAAATGACCGACGTGGCGCAGCAGTGTCCAGGCTTCGGAAATGAGTTGCATGTCTCCGTATTCGATACCATTGTGCACCATTTTCACGAAATGCCCAGCTCCTCCATCGCCGACCCAGTCGCAGCAGGGTTCTCCATCAGAGGTTTTTGCAGAAACCCCTTGCAAAATTTCACGAAGATGAGCCCAGGCCCGTTGATCGCCACCCGGCATGATGGAAGGCCCATGCCGCGCCCCCTCTTCTCCCCCGGAAATTCCGGCACCGACATAGAGGATCCCACGACTTTGAAGTTCTTGCTGGCGTCGAGCCGTATCCGCGAAATGAGAATTTCCACCATCGACAAGAATGTCTCCAGCCTGCATCTGCGGTACAATTTGTGCAATGAGTTCATCCACCACGGGTCCCGCTTTTACCATCAAGAGAACACGTCGCGGTGTTTGTAGCTGAGAAAGCATTTGTGGGATATCCGTTGCACCAAGGATTGTTTTCCCTTGGGCAGGCCCCTCTAAAAAAGCCTTCACCTTGGAATGGGTACGATTATAGGCGACCACAGTGAAACCATGGTCTGCAAGATTCAGAATCAAATTCTGTCCCATCACTGCAAGACCAACCACAGCGATATCTGCCTGATTCATACGACCTCCACAAAGGCTCCTGCTGCAGCGTCCAGAAACCAAACTTGATCAGGACGGCGACGGCACAAAATAGAAGCAGGCAGGTCTTTATCTTCAGCGGTTTGTGGATGAAAGACACGCTGCACAATGGCTTTTTTGCTTGCACCCGTCACCAGGAACGTCAAACGAGAGGAGGCTCCGATGACTTCATAAGGTAAACTCACTCGAGACAATCCGTCTTTCCGCGCCAGAACAGACCACGGATGCGGCTCCTCCACATCAGACCCCGGAAACAAACTGGCCACATGCCCATCTGTACCGACCCCCAAAAGAACCAAATCAAAAAAGGGAATGCTCGTAAAACGGCGGCACAAGGTATCTTCCAGCTCTATCGCAAACAAAACCGCAGCGCGGCGGGGCTCTAATTCCGTTTGTATCCGATGAATATGAGTCGCAGGGATATTTCGTGGGCTCAGTAAGGCCTCCGCAGCCATACGGTAATTGGACCTCGAATCCGTGATCGGAACCAAACGTTCGTCTGTCCACCAAAAATGGATACGATCCCAAGCAATGGAATCCCCCTCAGAGCTAGCCAAGTAGCGGAAAAGGGCTGCCGGTGTATTTCCACCGGGAATAGCCATGTGAAAAAATTCTTGTTGTTGCAAGGTTTCATCCATCTCTGACTTCAACCATTGGGCAAAATCTCGCCAGAGATCCTCCAATTGCGCATGCAAATGGATTTGAGGACTCATACATTTCTCCTTAGACGAGTTCATAAGACACAAGCTCCTTCTTCTGCCAAATTTTTACATGGGTAACGCCATTGGCGTTGATCCCGCGATAACAAGTCATCCGCCTCACGCGGTCCCCAGCTTCCTGCCGGGTAAATGTGCAGAGGCGCTCCCGCATCATGGTATTGCAGGATTGGATCAATGAATTGCCAACAGGTTTCTACTGCGTCGCCTAAAGCAAACAAGGTGGCGTCGCCTTGCATAACATCCAAAAGAAGACGTTCATAAGCTTCTGGGACATGAGTGTCTGCTAAATCCGCAT
>DATIQS010000215.1:0-3121 GCA_035470605.1 Fibrobacteraceae bacterium | reverse complement strand
GTTGATGCGCATACTTTTGCATTGTTGGAATCCCAGACGGAAATAACGAGTGCCTCCACGAATACCGCGACATCGGATTGGTATTTTGGTCCTGTGACGGGTTCTAGCTTAAGTCAACCTGTTGTGGATGTCGATGTGGATACCTCGATTGTTCGTCCACCTTTTACGGCGAGTAATATTTACAATGGGGGGACTTCCGCCGAAGGCACTTCTTATTCAGGGATCGGTGGCGCCGAAGGGGATGAAATTAGCAAGGAAAATACGGGAGAGGTGATCCTATCTTTGTATCCTGATGGTGTTCAGGATACAGCGGATACAACCCTGCCGGATGGCTTTGGTAATCCTGTTGAAGTCTCTTCCTCCACGGGGCAGGCCCATACGGTGGATACGAGTGGAACCAATGGTTATTATGAATATGTTTATACGGGAGGAACTACCACGAATATATCCAAGTGCGAGGTGGTGGTTGATGGCGTCACTGAACGCGACAATTGCTTAAACTTTGGCTTTAATGTGGATCAGCCCTTCCGTGTAAATGTCATGATTTATGATCATCTAGGCCACTTTGTTTCTCAGTATCAGGCCAGTGTGGATTCTGCTACCATTGCTAGTTTGCAGCAGAAACAATCGGTGACGGGGGTGACTTGCCCGACTACGGACGCGGCAAATCCTTATCAAACCGCGATTGAGAACGGAAACATTCGCGCTTCGATCCAGATTTACCCCATTTCCAACACAGGTCGGAAAATTGCAACTGGCGTTTATATCCTGAAGGTGGATATGATTCAGGAGCAATACACCTATTATCAGTCCAGCAGTTGTACAAAGGGAGAGAATTCGTTCTTCCGGTCCTTCGACCAGTATAAGATGGGATATATGCGATCTTCCAACTGATTTGATCGCTTTGACTTTTTTGCCCGCTTCGGCGGGCTTTTTTTATGCCGTTTCCAGAGTGCGTTGGAGTTGCTACGTTTCTACATCATTTCCATTGAGGTGTTCCCATGGCCGAAAAAACTGCTGAAAAGTTTGTGTTTTATATGCACCGTATGACCAAGGTGTATCCGCCTAGCAAGGAAGTTCTCAAGGATATCTCGCTGAGTTTTTACTATGGCGCAAAGATTGGCATCATCGGTCCCAATGGATCGGGTAAGTCCACCCTTTTGCGGATCATGGCTGGCATCGATAAGGAATTTCAGGGGGAGGCGTGGATTGAACCTGGTCGTACTGCTGGTTACCTGCCGCAGGAACCGCAACTCGACCCCGCACTTACCGTCAAAGAAAATGTGATGAAGGCGGTAGCCAAACATCAGGCTGTTTTGGACCGTTTCAATGAAATTTCTATGGCCTTTGGTGAGGAAATGCCGGAAGAAAAGATGAACAAACTTCTGGAGGAGCAATCCAAGCTTCAGGACATCATCGAAGCCCAGGATCTGTGGAGTTTGGACCGCAAGATTGAGATCGCCATGGATGCTTTGCGCTGTCCCCCCGGCGACTGGGCGGTGACGAGTCTTTCTGGTGGTGAGAAACGCCGTGTGGCTTTGTGTCGCCTGTTGCTGGAGGAGCCTGACCTTTTGCTGTTGGATGAACCGACGAATCATCTCGATGCGGAGTCTGTGGCTTGGTTGGAGCGACATCTCAAGGAATACAAGGGTTCCGTGATTTTGGTGACTCATGATCGTTACTTCCTCGATAACGTTACGGGTTGGATTTTGGAGATCGATCGAGGCCGTGGCATTCCCTGGCAGGGAAATTACGCTCAGTGGCTTGATCAGAAACTTGACCGCATGAAGAATGAAGAGAAGGGTGAGTCCGATCGCCAGAAGCGTCTCTCTCGGGAACAGGAGTGGGTCAAGTCGAACCCCAAGGCCCGCCAAGCCAAGTCCAGGGCTCGTCTCAAGGCTTATGAGGAACTCTTGGCTCAGGAGAAAAAAGAGCAGATCAAGGTCGCGCAGATCCTCATCCCCAATGGGAAGCGTCTTGGCGATATTGTGATTGAAGCGAATGGAATAAAGAAAGCTTTTGGTGAAAAGCTGTTATATGAGGATTTGTCTTTTAAATTGCCTCGGTCCGGTATTGTGGGGATCATTGGTCCAAATGGTGCGGGCAAAACTACGCTCTTTAAACTCATTTTGGACCAGGAAAAGCCGGATGCGGGTTCCTTCAAAATGGGCGAGACGGTGGAAATCATTTCCATGGAGCAGGGACGTGAGTCGCTTAATGATGACAACACGGTGTTCCAGGAGATTACCGGTGGCGCCGATGAAATCGTGTTAGGTGAGCGCAAGATGAATGCCCGCGCTTACTGTGGCCTTTTCAACTTCGCTGGGAATGATCAGCAGAAGAAACTAGCCCAACTCTCTGGTGGTATGCGTAACCGTGTGCTTATGGCCAAGAACCTGCAGCGCCCTGGGAATTTGTTGCTGCTCGACGAGCCTACTAATGACTTGGATATTGAAACACTACAAGCCCTAGAGCAGGCGATTCTCAATTTTGCCGGTTGTGCGGTAGTCATTTCGCATGATCGCTGGTTTTTGGATCGCATTGCCACGCATATCCTCGCCTTTGAGGGTGATTCCAAGGTGGTGTGGTTCGAGGGCAACTGGACTGAATACGAGGCTGACTATAAGAAGCGTATGGGTGTTGACGCCGAAAATCCGAAGCCTATTCGCTACAAGACATTGACAAGATAGGGGATTTTTTCAGGTGGGCTGGTCTTCGATCAGCTCGCGCTATCGCTCATCCACGACTAAAGCGCTACCATTGGCTTCCAAAATCCAGAGGATGCTGCCTCCATCTACATGCAGGTTTCCGAGATTCCGATCACGCCAACAGAGCGTGTCACCACAAGTGCTATCCTGGGTGGAAATCAGGAAATGGAAATCCCCCACTAAATCTTCGGAATAGACCTTGCCGCGGGAATCTGGCGCCAATGTGTCTGGAATCCAGCGTATTTCGGGGAGGCTACTGTCTTCGGAGATTACACGCAGGTTGGCCACCGAGCAGGATAGGCTGTTTTCCAGTTGTAGACGTGTGGATGTGTCGATAATCCAATGGGTTAGGCAACCAGAGAGGACCAGCGTGGCCAGAACAATCATGCTAATACGCATTCTCATTTGGCACC
>DATIQS010000214.1:0-2242 GCA_035470605.1 Fibrobacteraceae bacterium | reverse complement strand
ATTGCCCAGCAAACCTGCGATTTTTATCACGATACTGTTTCTCGTTACCGCATCGATGGCTCTGTCCGCCTTCGCTGAATTTCACTCATCACTTCATCCCAGATTTTTCTCATGGCCACCATTCCCAACCTTCGACACAATCTTGTCATCGAGAACATCCGTCCCTTGGTCAACGCCGGGGAATTCCCACTCAAACGCGAACCTGGTGATTCGGTTACCGTGCAGGCGGATATTTTCCGTTGCAGTCATGAGAAATATACCGCTGTGATTCAGTATCGCCGCGCGGACAAAAAAAAGTGGGAAAGCGTTTCCATGCATGTCGTGGACAATGATGTCTGGGAAGGATCGTTCACGGTTCAGACACTTGGTTTTTATCAATATAAGATTGTGGCCTTTACCATAGAGCCGGAAGATCAGGAACCAACGGAAAGCCCTGTTTATGAAGTCCGTGTCGATCCTTTATATGCAAGATTTTCTACCTGGTATGAAATGTTCCCCCGTTCCCAGGGAACAAAGCCGGGACAATCTGGCACCTGGGATGATTGTATCCGGCGCATTCCTGATATTGTGGACATGGGCTTTGATACCATTTACCTCGTTCCAATCCATCCGATCGGAAAAACCAATCGCAAGGGAGCGAATAACGCACTGAGGGCAAAACCCGGTGAACCTGGGAGTCCTTATGCTGTGGGTTCAAAAGCCGGCGGTCACTTGTCCATTGATCCTGACCTTGGAACCCTGGACGATTTCAAACGCTTCGCTAAGGCTTGCCGAGAAAATGGCCTCCGTCTAGCATTGGACGTTGCTTTGAATTGCAGTCCAGATCATCCCTATGTGAAATCGCATCCAGAATGGTTCTGCCATGAACCCGATGGCCGCATTAAGTTCGCCGAGAATCCGCCAAAGAAGTATGAGGATATCTATCCCTTTGATTACTACAACAAGAATTACCCAGCCCTTTGGAAAGAAATCCGCGATGTGATTTTGTTTTGGGCGGAAAAGGGAGTGGAGTTCTTCCGCATCGACAATCCGCATACGAAACCTTTCGCCTTTTGGCAATGGTTGATTCGGGATCTCAAGGAACAACGTCCAGAGTTGGTTTTCCTTTCGGAGGCTTTCACTCGTCCGCGAATGATGCAGCGCCTCGCCAAGCTGGGCTTTGATATGAGTTACACCTATTTTGCCTGGCGAACGGAGAAGGCGGAACTGGAGGAATATTTCCGGGAGTTGACCCAACCGACTCCGTTGGCCCTAGACCCGAATTTGCAGGACCCCTCTACGGGGCTTGACCCCCGTAAGGTCGATGTGCAGAATACGAATACTCAGGCGGCGCCTTCTCAATATATGCGTGGGATTCTGTTTCCCACCACGCCAGATATTTTTCCGAAGCAATTGCATAATGCACCGGCATCCGCGTTTAAGGTCCGTTTACTTTTAGCGAGCACGCTCTCGCCGCTTTATGGCATGTACAATGGCTATGAACTGGTGGAAAATGAGCCAAGTCCAGTAAAAGAAGAACTTCACAATAGCGAGAAATACCAGTACAAAACACACGATTGGAACGCGCCAGGAAACATCAAGGATTTTATTCGCCGGATCAACCAGTTGCGTAGAACCGAGTCCGCCTTGCAGGAATATGAAAATTTGCGTTTTCATAGCTGTGAAAACTCGCAGATTATGGTGTATTCAAAACGCTCGGAAACGGAAAATTCCACGATTTTGTGTTGCGTCAATTTGGATCCTTACAACGTTCAGTCTGGACGGGTTTGGATTCGCATGGCGGATTTGGGACTTTCCGATGACGATTTTTATTTCGTTAAGGATGCGCTTACCGATGCCTCTTTCGTGTGGAAAGGGACAGAGAACTATGTGTCTCTAGATCCTACTAAGGCTCCGGGGCACCTATTTACGGTGCTGAAAGCATAATTGGCAGGCTTACTGCAAGCTTATTTGACCGCTGTGCATTTGTACGCACCTGCTTGCCAAAGAGGCCAATCTGCGGTCGTGGGTGACAATCAGAAATGTTTGACCTAGGGATTGATTCAAATCCAGAAAGAGTTTGTTCAGTCGATCGGAATTCTGTTCATCCAGGTTACCCGAAGGCTCGTCCGCTAGAACCAGCGCTGGTTTGTTCATAAGGGCTCGCGCCACAGCTACGCGTTGGCGTTCTCCACCAGAAAGTTCCGCCGGCAGATGTTTGGCTCTTTGTTCCAATCCAACTGCGGCAAGAAGGTTTTCCGCA
>DATIQS010000213.1:0-3430 GCA_035470605.1 Fibrobacteraceae bacterium | reverse complement strand
GAGATGCTGGAAGGTAACCCCATAAGAGGCGGCACCTTCGGTACGATCATGTTGTTGAGTACGGTATGTGCGTAAAGGTTTAATTTGCCCGCATTTATCGCAACGTCCAACTTTTACTTCCGACTTTTCTGTTCGTTGTTTCTGCTTTTCTTTAGCGTCCATACCCCAAATGCGTACCAACGCCGCATTTTTTCCCGCAAATCTTTCGTGCCTGTCGCTCATGCCTTGCAAGATATAAAAATCAGGGCATAAACGCTGCAATTTTCCGGGAAAGGACTTTTGCAAATAACATTCCACCCAGAGGTCCTAAGACTCCTTGTTCCACAAACAAATTTCGAGCCAATTCCGCCCGAACTCGTTGCTGAATTTGGTATTGCTGAAATTCTTCCGCCAAATCTACGAGGTGCCATCGAGGCCCAAATTTCCAGGAACGAAGCGCCATATTCAACTGCTCCATTCTCATTTGGCGCAGGGATTCCATATTATCGCTTTCAAGCGGAAGAGTACAGGCCAGTAACTGGGTAGAACTATTTTCCAAAATTTCATGAGCAAGTTTGGAATAACGCGCCAAAACCTCCTCTCCAGAAAGAGAGGAGAGGATCTCTTCCCATCCGAGCAGAAAAAGAGTCAAACCCGCCTGTTTCCCAATCACATCCCTGGCGCAATTATCAAAAAGGAAGTCCAGCGTATTACGGTTCGAGAACTGGATCGTAAACGCCAATGGCATTTCTGGATGCTCGACCAGAAGCATATCCGCCAGCAAGTCCCCTGCGCTAGGGGAATCCCCCCCGAAAGAGTCTCCAAGCAACATGAGTCGGTGATTCATGAATCCCTTTTATACAGAGTGGTCCAATTCGCCGAAATTTACATAAAAGCGCTATTTTATTTGGCGTTCTGGACAGTTTATGACAAATTGTCACAACTTTGTAAAATAAATGATTCCAAAAGTACGACATGGTTTTATATTTGGCCCGCAAAGGGTCACTTTTTTCCACTAGGACAATGCCAAGATGTTAAGTCATCTTTTTCTCCAGTTTATGTTTGTCTTGTATGTGATCGCTGGAGTAGGATTAGTAGCCTACGGGTTTAACTGTTACTATTCGATCTATCTGTTTTTGAAAAACAGTCGGCGAGTTCGTTTAGCTGATCGCAAGGCTTTATTGCATTTTTTGCGTTCCACCCCGATGGATGATTTACCCAAGGTGACAACGCAACTTCCTGTATTTAACGAGGCCAACTGCGTGGAACGCTTGATTGATGCGGTTTGTGCGATGGATTATCCCATCCACTTACACGAAATCCAGGTTTTGGATGATTCCACCGATGAATGCCTAGATGTCTCCCAACGCAAGGTCGATGAAATGCGTGCCAAGGGATACAATATCAAATTGGTCCATCGTGTAAATCGGAAAGACTATAAGGCCGGCGCATTAGCAGAAGGCCTTGTCACAGCAGAAGGTGAATTTATTGCCATCTTTGATGCTGATTTTGTTCCTTCTCCCGATTTTCTACTGCACACAATCCCTTATATGGTGATGGATCCCGCCATTGGCCTAGTGCAAGGACGCTGGGGGCATTTGAATCGCAATGAATCTGGTTTGACCTTAGCTCAATCAATCGGCATTGATGGCCATTTCGTGATTGAACAGTCTGCCCGCTCCTGGGGCAATTTGTTCATGAATTTCAATGGCACAGCAGGTGTCTGGCGCCGGCAGGCCATTCTTGATGCCGGTGGTTGGGAGGGAGATACCCTGACAGAAGACATGGATCTATCTTATCGGGCACAATTAGCCGGTTGGCGGATGAAATTCGTGTTCGACGTGATTGTACCAGCGGAACTACCTGCGGACATCAATTCCTTCAAGTCCCAACAGTTCCGTTGGGCGAAAGGATCCATCCAAACAGCAATCAAACTACTGCCCCGCATTTTCCGGGCAAAAATTCCTTTCCGTATCAAGCTTCATTCCTTCATGCATACCACTCATTACATGATTCACCCATTCATGCTCCTAACGGCGATTCTTGCTTTCCCTTTGCTCGCCTGGTATAAGTTGGATATTACAGGAGCCATCTTTGTAGGAACGTTTGTGTTTATCTTTTTGGCGGCCATTGCTCCTTCGGTGTTGTATTTCGTGGCACAAAAGAGTTCGGGTTACAAGGGATGGCAGTTGCGCTTACTAGCCATGCCTGTCCTGATGAGTTTGGGTGTCGGAATCGCGATCAATAATACACGGGCAGTCATTTCAGCGGTGACGGGATATAAAGGCACTTTCGTCCGGACACCCAAAAAAGGCAATAAATCCTTAAGCATGTACAGCCAGGGATTCCCTTTTTTGGCCGTGTTAGAAATGGGAGTTGGCGTATACTGTGTAGCAGGGCTTTTACAATATATTGATGCCCGTAAATATCTGGTGGGGCCATTCTTGGCCTTATATGCTGTGGGGTTCCTCGCCGTTGTAGTCCTTTCCTTTATGCACTACCAGGCGAATTTAGCTGAAATTCGCGCCCAAAAGGCGGCACATAAAGACTGAAACTTATGCATCGATCCCCCCCCTCCCCCAATTGGAAAAAACTTGGTTTCTGTGTAGGGGGATTCGGTGTAGCACTAGCCTTGTCCAATTGCGCAGGGCTTTCAGATCACGATCACGATGGCATTCCTGATAAGGTGGATGCCTGTCCCCTATCCGCAGAAGACATAGATGCTTATTTGGATAACGACGGCTGCCCCGATTTTGACAACGACCGGGATGGAATCCCTGATGTAAAAGACCGCTGCCCTGTTGATGCGGAAGACAAGGACGGCTTTGAAGACTCCGATGGTTGTCCCGATTTGGACAACGACAAGGATGGAATTCTCGATTTGCAGGATCGTTGTCCTTTTACTCCAGAAGACAAAGATGGCTTTGAAGACGCAGATGGCTGCCCAGATTTAGATAACGACGGGGACGGAATCGTGGATAGCTTGGATCAGTGTCCAATGGCGCCAGAAGATCACGATGGTTTTGAAGACACAGATGGCTGCCCAGATTTAGATAACGACGGGGATGGAATCAAGGATGATGCGGATAAATGTCCAATGGAACCGGAAACATTCAATCAACAGAAGGATGATGATGGCTGCCCGGATCTGGAAGTTGAGGTTCTCCCCGAACAGTTAGAGTTGCCTTTACAGTTTATAGAAACGTCTGCAGAATTAACCGAGGCTGATCAAGAGTTGCTTTCGCGCATTGTCCCATCCTTAGCAGCACATCCTGAACATCGGGTTTATGTGTACGTCTTTATGCCCAAAGGGGACTTGGAAGAAAAGGCCTACCTGGATTTATTGAACCAAAGGACGCAATCCATATCAGCCTATTTCAGCTCTGCAGGCGTAACGGCGGGCCAAGTTCGTACGCGGACCGTTACAGAGGAACTGTTTCATGCCCAGGAA
>DATIQS010000212.1:0-1523 GCA_035470605.1 Fibrobacteraceae bacterium | reverse complement strand
CCGTTTCACCCTTACCTTGCCTTCCGGCTAGGCGGTTTGTTTTCTGTTGCGCTTTCCACCAGTCGCCTGGTCTGGCCGTTAGCCAGCATCCTGCCCTGTGGTGCCCGGACTTTCCTCTGCCGAAACAGCGGTCATCCGCCGCGCCGCACGGGCGCGCAAGATAGAAATCTTGGGAAGTCCAGTCTTGCTGATTCAAGAAACTTATTGCGAGGCCTGCCCATTGTAAGCGTTCTTTCATAGCTATTTTTCCCCCATGACTTTTTTCGAAATTTTGGTTCTGCTTTTTCTCGTGGTGGATCCTTTTGGGAACATTCCGCTGGTGATCCTTTTGCTTCAGAACTTGGACGATCGAACCTTTCAGCGGGTGCTAGTGAGGGAAACGTTGATCGCCTTGGGAATCGCTCTTTTCTTTTTCTTTGCTGGAGGGGTACTGTTGAGTTATCTCAATATTACCCAGGAAGCTTTGAGTGTGGCTGGGGGCGTGATTTTGTTTTTGATTTCCGTGAAAATGATTTTTCGATCTTCTTCAGAAATTTTTATGCATGAGCCGGAGGATGGGGGGCCATTGGTCGTCCCCATTGCTGTCCCCTCTATTTCCGGGCCAGCCACGTTAACCACTTTGATGATCCTGCGCACCCATCATGGGGCCGGAATGCTTCCAACTTTGTCGGCCTTGGTCCTCGTTGTTCTTTTGCAATTGATTCTTTTCCTTTCTGGACGGCGTTTGATCCGCCTTCTGGGGCCCCATGGTCTCAAGGCCCTTGAAAAGCTCACTGGGCTGCTTTTGAACCTGCTCGCGGTGAATATGATCCTTCGCGGTCTGGCCGAGGCCTTGTGAATCAGGCGATACGTTTAAACGCCATTGGTGTCTTCCATGGGAATGGAAACAACAAGGCGACTGTTGCTCGGCAGGGGGTGCTTTGTGGCTCTGGAGAGGGGGTTGTGGAACTCTCTCCAGGTATGCAGTACGAAATGGCGTTGCGAGATTTGGACGGCTTTGAACGAATTTGGCTGCTTTTCTGGTTTGACCGGAATCTCCATTGGCGCCCTACCACGAGACCCCCCGTACCTCCAGAGGGCCATGAGCGAGTGGGCCTATTTGCTTCCCGGGCTCCCTATCGTCCCAACCCAATCGGGATGAGTGCCGTCCGTCTGTTGTCTGTGCAGGGGTTGCGCTTGCAGGTCGCGGAAGCCGATTTACTGGAAGGCACTCCCGTGTTGGACATCAAACCCTATATTCCAGAGTTCGACGCCTTCCCTCAGGCCCGTTATGGTTGGTTAGAACATCGATCCTGCCAAGAATGGACCGTGAGTTCATCTCCAGATTTTATGCGCCAATTTGAATTTTTGAAAACTCGGATGCCCTGGAATCTTTTAGAATATGCTTGTACACAGCTTCGTTGGAACCCGTTGGATTCTCGCCACAAGAGGGTTTCCTCTCAAGATGGCCTGAACGGGGTTCTAGCGTTTCGGACTTGGCGAATGGCATTCCTCTTAAATCAGGAAGAACATTGCATCCAGTT
>DATIQS010000211.1:0-6488 GCA_035470605.1 Fibrobacteraceae bacterium | reverse complement strand
GGAACCATCACGTTTTCGATGGCCGTAAATTCTGGGAGTAAGTGATGAAATTGGAAGATAAACCCCAAGTTCTCACTGCGATAGCGATCGCGTTCCTTTTCCTTGTATGCCGCGATGTCTTGCCCTCGGAAAAGAATCTGTCCCGAGGTCGACTGATCCAGGGCCCCAAGGAGGTTTAGGAGAGTGGATTTACCTGCACCAGAGGCGCCCATGATTGCCACTGTCTCGCCCTCCGACAAGGAGAAATCAATGCCTCGTAGGATTTCTAACCGATCTCCTGTTTCCTCATAGATTTTCCAGAGATTCTGTGTTTGCAGGAGAGGAATGTTATTCATGGCGAATCGCTCCGACAGGGTCCAATTTGGATGCCTTCCAGGCGGGTAATAGCGTCGCTAAGATGCATAAGGCGTTGGCAATCACAAAGACAACTAACACATGCGACCATTGGATTTGCACAGGGAAGTAGGGGATCATGTAGACGTCGGCGGGCAATTTGATGATGCGCCATTTTTCCTGGATGAGGCATAAGGACACGCCTGCAGTGCCGCCGAGCAGGGTCCCAGCCAAACCGATAAAGGAGCCCATGGCCATAAAAATGCGCATAATCCCTTGACTCGAAAGCCCCATTGAGCGAAGGATGCCGATTTCACGGGTCTTTTGCAATACCACCATGATGAGCGAGGAAATGATATTGAAGGCTGCGACCAGGATGATCAGCATGATAATGGCAGCTACGATGAATTTTTCGTAGTTCATCCATTTCAGAAGATTCGTGTTTTTGGCTTTCCAATCGGAGGCGTAATAGGGGTAGCCAAGCTTGCTCTCCACCCGCTGTGCGGCGACCTCACTTTTCCAGGGATCATCGATGCGGAATTGAATGCCACTGACCCCGTCACCGATTCCCAGTAGGGCCTGCGCCTCGGGAATACCGATGTAGCCTAGGTTGGCGTCATATTCATACATACCAGTTTCAAACACCCCGGCCACGACAAATTGCATCATTTTTCCCCCTAGGGCGTCGTCTGGAGATTGGAATGTTTGTAACACAACCTTATCACCGAGAATCACTTTGAGACGACTCGCAAGAACACTGCCGAGCATGATGGAGGGCCTTCGTGTCCCTGTCGAGTCTAGAAGGGAATCCGTGGTGTAAGTCCCCCACTTTACCTTGTCTTTGATGTTTACGACTTGGGCGGCGCGTTGGCCATCAATACCATAGATTACAATGCCATCGTTGACTTTCTTCGAAGAGATCCCCACCTTGTAAAGAATAAACGGCGAAGAGGCTTGCACTTCAGGGACGATCTGCCGCACGGCTTGGTCCACGGAATCATAGTTTTCAATCGGTGTGTTGCGGTAGGCCAGCACCTCGAAATGGGAATCCTTGTCGATCATTTGGCGGGTGACTTCCTGTTCGAATCCATTGGTCGCCGCCAAAGCCACGATGAGCGCAAAGGTTCCGATGGCCACGCCCATCCCCGAAAATAGGGAAATCAGCGACACAAATAGGCTTTTGCGTTGGGCCCGGGTATAGCGCCAGGCAATCTGGAGTTCGAGGTGGGAGATCATGGATGGACCGTTTTACAGAAGGACCAGGTTAAAGGGCCAACCACTTCCAACAATCGCATAGGTTCTCGCAATACCATCTCTCACCTTTACCCTCTCACCTCTACCCTGCCGAATTCGTGTGTACTTCTCATTCCGGTTTCATCAGCGGGAACAGCTGCACGTCGCGAATGGTCGGCTGGTTCGTCAGGAGCATCACCATGCGGTCAATGCCGAAGCCCACTCCACCGGTGGGAGGAAGTCCGCACTCCACTGAATGCAAAAAATTTTCATCCATGGGATGGGTCTCGCCTTCGCCGCCCCGACCACGGGCGACCTGTTCTTCCAGCAATTCGCGTTGCCGCAGAGGATCGTTCAGCTCCGTGTAGGCGTTACCCAGTTCCCAGCCATTGGCATAGGGCTCGAACTGCTCGATCAGGTCAGGATTCAATCGGTGCCTCTTGCACAGCGGCGTGCTTTCCTTGGGCATGTCCTTGATGATCGTCGGCTGAATCAGATGATTCTCTACCGCGAGTTCGAACAATTCGATGACTGCCCGGCCACGGCTCCATTCGCCCTCCAGGGGGGCTCCGTCGCGCTTTTGAATCTCGGCCTTGAGCTCGTCATCGGAAATTTTTTCCATGTCCATGTCTGTATACTTTTGGATGGCTTCGTACATGGACAGGCGCGGCCAGGGGGCCTTGAAGTCGATTTCTTTGCCCTGGAAATTCACCTTCGTTGTTCCATTGGCGGCAATGCACGCACTTTCGTAAATCGCCTCGAAGTGGACCATCATGTCGTTGTAATCGGCAAAGGCTTCGTAAAATTCCAGGCCGGTGAACTCGGGGCTGTGAGTGCGGTCCATGCCTTCGTTGCGAAAATTTTTTGTGAATTCAAACACCCGGTCCAGGCCGCCCACGATGCATCGCTTGAGGTAAAGCTCTGGTGCCACGCGCAGATAGAGTTCCATGTCGGCTGCGTTGTGGTGGGTGGTAAAGGGACGGGCGTTAGCGCCCCCATAAATCGGTTGCAGGGTGGGCGTTTCCACCTCCAGATAGCCATGTTCCAGCAGGTATTCGCGGATGGACTGGATGATGCGCGCTCGTTTGCGGAAAACCTCGCGTACGTTGTCGTTCAAGGTCAAATCCACATAACGTTGCCGGTAGCGCAACTCCACGTCGCTGAATTCGTCAAACACGACCTTGTTGCCCTGCTTGTCCACCTTTTCTTTGGGAGTCGGCAACGGACGTACAGCCTTGGAAAGCAAGACGATTTTCTGAACCTTGATGCTGAATTCGCCCGCCTGTGTCACCATGCAGGGACCCTCGACGCCGATCCAGTCGCCCATGTCGAGGAGTTTCACCACCTCGTATTCCATCTCCGTGACATTGGTGGAAAAAACCACGACCTGCAGGCGCCCTGCGCGGTCCTTGAGGTGCATGAAACACATCTTGCCCTTGCGGTTGTAGCGCACCACGCGGCCTGCCCAACGCACGGGTTTCCCTTCGGCCAGCAAGGCGTCCTTCTGCTCCAATAATTGTTTGGAGTCCAAGCCCACCGAGAAGGAATGGGGATAGGGATCCACGCCAAGTTCACGCAGACGCGGTAACTTGGCGAGGCGGGCTTCTACTTGGTCATTCTTGTCGAGCATTGTTATTCCAGAGAAATCTTGTTGCAACTTTCCACTTTAATTTCCTTGACTCAGCAGATACGCGTTGATAAAGGGCTTGATCTTTCCATCGAGCACTCCGGTGGTGTCAGAGGTTTCATGATCCGTGCGTAGGTCCTTGA
Source organism: Fibrobacteraceae bacterium (assembly GCA_035470605.1). Taxonomy (GTDB): domain Bacteria; phylum Fibrobacterota; class Fibrobacteria; order Fibrobacterales; family Fibrobacteraceae; genus CAIRAY01. Next base: position 3,152 of record DATIQS010000211.1, on the reverse strand, counting down.
CCATCTGGTAGGGTTGCAGCACATAACTACGAATTTGAGAGCCCCATTCGATCTTTTGCTTGGCGGCCAGACGGTCGGCGCGTTTGGCCTCTTCGAGTTCCCGGTAGTGCTGGGCGACCAGGGTGCGGATTACCTTCATCGCGGTGTCGCGGTTCTGGATCTGCGAACGCTCGGTTTGGCAACTCGCCACCAAGCCAGTGGGAATATGGGTGATGCGCACGGCGGAATCCGTCTTGTTGATGTGCTGGCCACCAGCGCCAGAAGAACGATAGGTGTCTACGCGCAAATCCACGGGATTGATCTCCACCTCAATGTTCTCCTGGACCGGATAGAGATACACCGCGGAGAAGCTGGTGTGGCGGCGTGCATTGGAGTCAAAGGGGCTGATGCGCACAAGACGGTGCACGCCAATTTCAGAACGCAGAAGCCCATAGGAATAGTCATCCGGTAATTCGATGGTGGCGGACTTGATCCCCGCCTCTTCGCCTTCTTGTACGTCGATGACCTTGTACGCCATTTCCTCGCGCTCAAAAAAACGTGTATACATGCGCAGAAGCATGGAGGCCCAATCTTGGGATTCGGTGCCGCCAGCTCCGGCATTGATGCTCATCAAAGCGGGGAAAACGTCATCGTCTTTGGACAACATTTTTTTGAGTTCCATGTCATCGACATGGGCGGTGAGCGAGACGATGTCCGCTTCTACCGAGGAAATCATTTCTTCATCATTTTCCGCTTTGGCCATCTCCAACATCTCTGCGAGATCATCGCAGGACGAAGAAGACTTCTTCCATTGATTGAGAAGATTTTGGATTTGGCGGATTTGCTTTAAAACGCTCTGGGCCTTCGCCTGGTCGTTCCAAAAGCCTTCAGAGGCGGAGTGCTTTTCTAATACGGCGAGTTCTTCTTCCTTGACCGCGAGGTCAAAGATACCCCCAGAGCTTGTCAATGCGCCCCCGCAGGACGATCAATCCGTTATGCGTCGTGGCGATCACTTGGCAGCTCCTGCTCCAATAGGAGTTGGCGGCGTATAGTCCTTATTGAAATACTGGACAGGGAATGTTTTGGCCAGGTTATTCAAAAAGGCTTTCAGCGCGTCCTGTCGATCCTGTTCCTTTTGCAACTGCAGAATATAAGTGACTTTGTGCGCATAGGAATCGTATTTTCCATCATTCTTTTCTGTCAGCAGGAAAATCACGAGACCGATTTTTGTCTGAAAGACTTCGGAAACTTCGCCAACCTTCAAATTTTTGATGGCCTTTTCGAATTCTGGACCGTAATCCTTGGCCAAAAAAGGCTTCATCAACCCGCCCGTTGTTTTGGCTTCTGGGTCATCGCTGTACTGTGCCGCCCACATCTGGAACGCTTGGACGTTGCTCATCAGGGTCCCTGATTTACGGGTGCGCCATTGCGCCGCTAACCCGCTGAGAATTTGTTTTTTGTCATTGATGGCTTGGGTGTTGTCGGACTTGTTTACCTTCAGATAGATTTGGACGCCAGAAATCGTATCACTGATCACCGCTTCCGATTTGTGCTTTTCGAAATAGGCTTTCTTCTCCGCGTCGGTCGGCTCTGAGGGGTAGGGAACCGCTTTCCCTAGAATGGAATCCGAAATGATTTGGCGTTCAACCTTTTCCCGAAATTGGGCCATGGTGATACCTGTTTTCCTCATTTCTTTTTGGAAGGCGTCTTCTGAGGGGAACTGAGCCTTGAACAGAGTAACGAGGCTGTCCACCTTTTTTGGATTTGGAGAAATTTTTTGACGATCCCCTTCTAACTGAAGGAGTTCCTGACCGACAAGATTATCAATTACGGCCCAGCGAACCTGTTGCATCATCTCATCGGTGGCTGGTTGGCCTTGTAACTGTTGGGCTGCCAGCATTTTAGTAAGCGAATCGACGCGCCCTTGGGAAATTTCGGTTTTGCCCACCTTGATCACTGAGAGGTTGGCTCCTCCCAACAACTGGGCGGAGGCGGAAACCGCCAGAAACGCGGCCATACTCAGAACATTGAGGAATTTCATAGGTCCTTCCAAATGAAGTGCAGGGCACCAATATAGAAAAGTGGGTTTCTACAGTCCTAAAAATTGTGGACAGAAGAAAAGCCGATCCCTTCTACAGGAACCGGCTTTAAGTGGATGATGCAGGGGTCGAACCTGCGACCCGCTGATTAAGAGTCAGCTGCTCTACCGACTGAGCTAATCATCCAGGGCGGATCAATTATAAAAAAAGGGCTGTAGATTTCAAGCCCGCAGAATTTAGCTTTGCCCCATGGCCATACCGAGTCCCCCATTAGCCTTGAAGCGCTACTTGACACACCTAGGTATCGAGCGCAATTTGTCTCCGCAAACTTTACAAGCCTACAAGGATGATCTGCGACATTGGATCCATTTTTTGCAGGAAGCCGATTTGGGCTTAGAGGTCTCCATTACCGACGTGGATCGATATATGACCCAACAAGCTCAGAATAGCCAATATGAACCCACCAGTATTGCTAGGCATCTTTCGAGTTTGCGTGGATTTCTGCGATATGTGCACCTCCATCAGTGGAGTTCTTTGGATCCAGATAACCATTTTCAGGCTCCTAAATTGGGCCGCTATCTCCCGGACACGCTAACTGTTGCTGAGGTTGAAGCCCTTTTTGCATCCGTGGACCGCCAACGAAAATGGGCTTGGAGGGATCTCAGTCTTTTGGAGCTTTTATATGGGAGCGGCTTGCGGATTTCGGAAGCCCTTGAATTGCGTCTTCCTCAGATTCGCTTTGAAGACGGTTGGATTTTGCCCATTGGCAAAGGCAACAAACAGCGGCTTGTTCCTTTGGGCGAGAAAAGCCGAGAAACGCTTCAAATATACCTACACCAGGAGCGTCCCTTATGTCGCCCCAGCGATGACCTTTTCCTGCTGAACCCAAGAGGACAGCGGCTATCCCGGATGGGGGCCTGGAAAATTATCCAGAAATTGTGTCTGCCATTAGGCAAACACGTGCACCCTCATACATTGCGCCACTCTTTTGCGACTCATCTTTTGGAAGGGGGGATGGATTTGCGTGTGTTGCAGGAACTTTTGGGGCATGCCGATATCAGTACGACGCAGATCTATACCCATATTGATCGGGAATTTCTGCGTCAGGAACACCGTCAGTTTCATCCGCGGGAG
>DATIQS010000210.1:0-2920 GCA_035470605.1 Fibrobacteraceae bacterium | reverse complement strand
CATTGGCGCGCTAGTTTCCATGCTGAAATGATGCGCTACCCGGTTTTAAACCGCCTCGATTGCGCCCAGGGGGTGCAGTATTATTTTCAAAAAGGCAATCTGGTGATCCGCGATACCCAAAGTTCCCGCATCCAGCCAATTGCCCCTGCGGACCAAGTACAGGTGCTCAGCGAGATTTTCCGACTGGATCCGGCACTGATCTCTGATGCGTTGGGTGTGCTCCAAACGCTGTAATTCCTATACTTCGCTCCATGATTATTCCCCAGAACGAGACACTAACCGAAGAACAGTTGGCGGAAGTTTCCCACATTGCCGCTGAATTCAAGTGCACGATCCGCCCCATCCCGGGGGAGGGCATGTGCGTTTACGCCATCATCGGCGACGAAACCAGCCAGTTGCTGGTGAACCGCATTGAAGGCCTTTCCTACATCAAGCGCGTGGACCGTATCCAGGTACCCTACAAGATGCTAGCCAAAGGAAACCATGCCCAACCGAAACTGTTCTTGGGAGGCAAGGAACTCACCCGAGACTTTGTGGTGATTGCCGGACATTGCGCCATTGATCCCGAGAATGCCAACCTGTTTTACGAAACAGCTCACGCGGTGAAAGAGGCTGGCGCAGACGCGCTACGCGGCGGCGTCTGGAAGCCACGCACATCTCCTTATAGTTATCAAGGCGATGCAAAATCTCTGGAAATCCTCGTAGAGGCCCGTGCACGCACGGGTTTACAGGTCGTCACCGAAGTGATGGAGTACGATGAGGTACGCCTCTGTGTGGATGCGAAGGTTGATGTTCTCCAGGTAGGCGCCCGAAACGCCCTCAATTATCGGCTTCTCACACAAATCGGCGAAATGACCTCAGGGACAGGAATCCAAGTGTTGCTAAAGCGCTCCATTCACATGGGACCTGTGGATGAATTTATTCTAGCGGCGGAATACGTCGCCGGAGCGGGGAATTCCAGCGTGATGCTCTGTCCACGAGGGACTCTCCCCGCCATGATCGGTTACCGAAATCACCCTGATGAATCGATCACCCAATTGCTCAAGGAACGGACCTGGGCCCCCATCGTCGTAGATCCCTCGCACAGCGTAGGAAAATCGCAATACGTGCCTCGCGCGGCCTTGGCTGCGGCCGCCTATGGCGCAGACGGCGTCATTATCGAGACGCACAGCCATCCACGTCAAGGGACTGGTGATGACCCGAAACAAGCGATCACCCCAGAGACGTTGGCCCGCCTTATTCCACAATTGCGACAAGTGGCGCAATGTGGAAAGGCCTTGACCGACGAGGCTTGATCCTGCTTTGTATTTTGAGCAAATGAACAGGATTCTTTCCAAAGGACATCACGTCCCCACCAGGAAATCGGAGGGAAACAATTCCATCTCCAAAATGGAATGGATTTGTTCCATTCTTTCCCTAATGGGGCTGTTGTTTCTGCCCATTGCCGCCCAGGAAAATTCCACCGACAGCCTGGCCCAGGATCTGTCCTCCAGCAGCGAAATGTCCCGTGAGGATTCAATCGCTGACAGTATTGCCCGCAGGATGATGGAACCTGATAGCGCCACCCTAGCGTGGATTGCACAATGGTGTGGCGATACAGCGAGCCAGCTTCTCCCCAAAAAAGTGTTGAAGCTCGGCAATACAGATGAGAAGCACCCCTTTCTACCAGTGAACGCGGTGATCCATTCCGGAGTCCTTGAATTCAGTTTTTCTGGAACCTTGGCTCTGCCCACAGATTCCATCGCCAAATTTCGCACAGCAAAGGACTGGAAAATCCGGGTAGCCTACCACGACCACGCCCTTCGCCTCCATCCTCCAAAAAAAGAAAACCGAGTTCCCCTGATCGATGCAGTTCGAGTGGAATGGCATGGCACATCGTATCCGATCTTGGCCGAAATTCTTTTACCTCCCAAACTGGCAGATTCTCCAGAATTTACCGCCTGGCGCGACTCTCTACGCGCGCAGGGGTATTGGCGTGACGCATTACGCGGCTGGATCACAGATCCACGAGATGACGCACTCTACACTTGGTTGCGGTTCGGATCAACAGACTGGTTCTCCCAATATCTCGCCTATGCCTCCCCTGCCTCCTATGCTTGCACACAGCGTCCTGAGCATGCAGCTTGCCGCCGTTATTCCCGTACAGACGCCAAGGATTTATGTCCAGCGGGTTGGGGGCTCCCCTCCGCAGTCGATCAAGCAGCTCTGGAACAAGCGTGGCATGGTGACACCCTGGAAGAAACCCCCTTCGCGTTTGGCCCTGTGATCTGGGAAGTCCATGACGAGGACACAACGGTAAAGGCGTTCCAACTTCTGTCCCCCTGGAGCGGAGCGGGCAACATCGCCCCCCATTTCTGGAATTATGTGGAGACCTTCGCCCAATCAGCAGGGGACTCTCTAGGGCTCTGGCAATTCGGTTGGAGTTCCACTGGCTGGATGTCCATGGAGGACGATCTTGATTCCGATGACAAAATGTTGCGTCCCATTCGCTGCGTCTGGCATGGAATAGAGGCACCTCCAGAAACGGAGCCGTTGCCAGATTCTCTTTCTATGAAGGAGCTCCTAACGGATACCCTATCTAACGATCAAGAGAATTCTACGGACTCCGTTTCCAGTCTCCCGGACAGTGGCGATGCCCCTCAGGATTCCACACAAACCGAAGAATAGCCCGCCGTTTCTGTCTGCGTTACGCATTCCCTGTCGGCATTGGATAACTCCATCGGGAGAGATCCTTTGGGCATGGCCTGGCGGGTATCTGGAATTCGCTTTTCAAGGCTCGGGTTTTTCTCTCGGATTGGATGGCCCTGGCTTGCACATTCGCATCTCGGTAGATGGCGAAAATCAGGAATACATTCTACAATCAAGCGAGCAAAAGTTGCAATGGAATCAAGACGCCACCAAGCGACCGCATTTCGTTCGT
>DATIQS010000209.1:0-23097 GCA_035470605.1 Fibrobacteraceae bacterium | reverse complement strand
CTATCCCAGGTGACACTACTCCCGAATGTAAAGAATGTCGGATTCTCTGCCGCAGTGAATCAAGCAGCGAAGAAAGCCTCTGGAGATTTTTTACTGTTGCTGAATCCAGATACCCTGTTGAGCCAAACAGCGCTGTCCAATATGCTGGCTCTTTTTGAGAGGCAACCCCATCTGGGAGCCGTAGGACCGGTGAGCAACAACGCAGCAGGGCTTCAAAGCGCAAAGCATTGGTTAGAAGACCCATCTCAGGCAGCCGACCCATCTCAACGCGATACTGTGGCCGCACAATTGGCCAAGCGATTTCCCCATCGGGAGGCTCCAACCCGACTTTTGACCGGTTTTTGTTTCATGATCCGGCGAGAGCTTTTTTTTCGCCTGGGGGGATTGGATTCCGAGCTGATTCTCGGCTTTGATGATCTAGATCTCTGCTGGCGACTCTCTTTAGAGGGACTTACATTCGCTGTCGCCCTAGATGCTTTCGTATATCATGCTTGGCACCAAAGTTTTTCCGCTGGTGACCCGACGGAAATCGAGGCGATGCATCAGAAGTCTCATACGCATTTTTCCCAAAAGCTGAAAGCTCATTATCAACGCCGAAACCTGATTCCCAGTTCCATGGAACTCTGGGGGATTGATTGGTTTACCCCTTTCTGCCAGTCCAAAACAGCGGTTTGCATTCTGGTGAACCCAGCGATGTCTGGACGGAATGAGGCTTGCCATTTTTCCATACAGCAATGCCGTATGTTTGGATTGCAGGATGTCCTTGTTGTGGATACAGGAAACCTGGGCCTTTCGGGGGCGATCGATGCCGATTTTTGGTCTCTCCGTTCTGGGACCACCTGGATGGATTTGTTGGTCCGACTACAGCGCATGTTTGGTCCTGTCCGCCTCTTGCTTTTGGAGGCTGGGTTAGCGATCGATCCAGAGATGCTGGGCTCCGATTCTCTTGGCCAAGGCCCTGTTGCCAATGAAATTGGAGGGGCGCATTCTTCCTCGCCAGACCGTCCGAATCGTTTCTGCTTGCAAAGTCCCGTAACGAATCCCCCCGGGCGCTGGCTTGTTCTGAACCTGGAAAAAATTCCTTCTATTGATTTTGAAATTCCCTGGCGATCAACGTGGGTGGCTCGTTCCATGTCTTGGCAACCCGCCTTATCGCAGGCGGCAGAACGTGTGATGACCAATGCCCGAACACGTGGAGGACCTCAATTAGGCGCAGAACTCCCTCGCCAAATTTTGGAACCACTAGCCACATGCAACCGTGTGGGGGTCATGGGTAAAGGCCAATTGCTCGACTTGAGCAACAAAGCGCTGACTTTAGCGGATTGCGACGGTCTAATTTGGCGACTGGACCCATTGGAGCTGCCAGGATTAGCGTTGCTATTACGGGAATTGCGCCAGGCGGGCATGAAACGGATTCTGTTCCTTTTTGACAATGCTCTTTATCAAGCCCCGGGTGGACAAGTGGCACCGCGTGCAATCCATCCTCTGGACTTGCGACGTGAGGTGCAGCAGGCTGGATTTCGCATCACGGATCTGCAACATTGGCAGGACAGTCCTTCGGTTCCATACACACCTCATTATGCGAATACATTATCCCGCATCGACGCGCCTTTGGCTGACGAACAGTTATATGCTACCTCTTCTCGTCTGCTACTCATCACGGAGCCTTGTTCCACACGTCTCCATTTAGAACCGATGGTTTCCATTGTCTTGCTGGCCTTGAATCAAGTGGAATATACCCGTAAGTGCATTGAGAGCCTGCGAACCCACTGCCGCCAAAACTATGAGTTAATCCTAATCAATAATGGCTCTACAGATGGAACTGCGGCCTATTTCAACTCAGTCCCAAACGCAATTGTTATCCACAATGAAAAGAACCTGGGTGTCGCGGCGGGCTGGAATCAAGGGCTGGTCAGAGCTTCTGGGAACTACGTGCTTATCCTCAACAACGATACGATTCCCGGCCCGGGATTCCTTGAAAACCTGGTTCGCTGCGCGGAAAACCACCCCGATGCAGGGATTATCGTCCCCCGATCTAACCGCATCGCCGGGCCTCAAGTTATAGAGGACTTTCAATACCAGGATGAGACCGAAATTCCCTCTTTGGCCGCACAAATTCAAAGCGAGAATGACCTATCTTGTTGGGAATTTCCCCGTTTGAAGGGATTTTGCATGTTAATCCCGCGTCCTGTTCTGGAGCGGATCGGCCCCTTTGATGAACAATTCGGCTTTGGCAATTTTGAGGATGACGATTACTCCTGTCGTGTACGCTATTCAGGTTATCGGTTGCTGGTTGCGGATGACAGCTTTCTCTTTCATTTCGGAAGCGTAAGTTTCCGCGATGCCGGTGTGGATTGGAATCGCCAAATGACAGAAAACATGGGCAAGTTCAACCGCAAATGGTCCGCTGGTCGCAAACAAGGTTTGTCTGTTCTAGAAGGGAATGGGATTCTTTCCTGTGGTTCTCAGCCGGATTTGGAGACTGCGTTTAAGCGAATTAAGGAAGGACGATATGCCGAGGCGCAGTCACTTTTCCAAACAGAACTGGAGAAATCACCAGCCAATGCCCGCGCCTATTATGGGTTAGGCATGTGCCTGCAATCCCTGCACCAACCCAAGGATGCATTTGCCATGTTCTGCCGCTCTTTGGAGTTGAACCCCTCTCAGGAAGATGTAGGCGCGGCCACGTTGGATTTGCTGACTCGGGAATTCGATGCGGAAAGCGTATCAGGCGTGCTCGCCTATCTACAACGAAAATATCCCGTTCTGAATTCCTTGCAATCGCCACAGTCTTTTCAAGTAAATGTCCCCTCCAATTGGACCGCAGAAGTGGAGGATCTGATTTCTAGACAATCTTACACAGATGCCCTCGCTATTTTGCTGAATGTGCGGGAGCATCAAGGGGAGGATTTCCCCCTTTGTAACCTTATGGGGATTGTTAAGTATCAGCAGTTTGCGTTGGATGAGGCCTCCCATTGGTTTGGGAAAGCGCTGCAATTCAATCCCTGTGACAGCGATGCCCTGCTCAATTATTATGACAGTCTGTTGCGCCTGGGTATCTCTCAGAAAGCCATCGCTCCCATGGAATACGCTCTTGGCATGGAACCCAGTCTGGTGGATGTCCGTTTGGCTCTGCAAGAAATCAAATCATGTCAAAAGCGCGGACTACAGGATGCGGATCGGATCATTTACGCCAGAGAGGCCAATATCGCGGCCGAACACCTGATTAGGGAAGGAATGCTGGACAAAGCAAAAGAGACGCTCTCCACAATTCTTGCCAAACAACCCGATGATTATCGTGCGTTGAATAATCGAGGTCTGTTGCATTGGTATGTTCAAGAAATGGGAGAAGCCTTCCAGGATTTTGCATCCAGCCTGGAACAGAATCCTTGGTATATAGATGCCCTTGTAAACCTTTACGATTGCGCTTTTCTTTCTCAAAGAATTCAGGATTTTGTTCCCTGGCTGGACCGTGTGGAAGAGGCCAATCCCGGTTTGCGAGAGATCTCCCAGATTCGTACGGAAATTCGTTCTGGAGCCACACCGGAACGTCTGCAGATTTACTTCCAAAAAGATGCGGAGCGAGCTCATTTGCAGGAACAAATTGCGGTAGGACAGCGACTGCTGGACGAAGGAAAACTCGACTCCGCCGTAATCCTCTTCACCGATCTTTTAGAAGATTTTCCAGAAAATATTGAATGTCTAAACGCCATAGGAATTGCGGCCTTTTATCGGAAGCAATATGAGGATGCCTGGAAAATTTTTCACCACACCTTACAACTTTCCCCATTGGATCAGGACACTCTGGTCAATTTTTGGGATGCCTGTTTAAAAACCGGACGTCAAAATGCAGGGCAAGCTGTATTGCAAAACGCACTATCCGTAGATCCCAACCTTCAGGCTGTGGCCCACATTCTAACGGAGCTAAAATGATGCTGCTTTTGGATTCTTATCTGCAAAACGCCGCATCGTGGCTCGCCTTGGATCCCCGTTCCGCTCGGGAGTGCGCGTTATTGGTCATTCAAGGCTCCGCAGCCGAAGTCGGATATTATCGGGAAAAAGGCTGGAACGCACGCGCGCTAGTTTTCTCTGTGGGAATTTCCGACAGCTTTTCTCAACGTCAGGACTGTTTCATTGCCTCTCCATGGATGGATTGCTGGGGAATTGACGGCATGAAATTTGATGCTCTGGTTTGTAATGCCTCGGCCAATGCTGTCTTGGCCAATGCATCTTTGATCCGCAAGCTAGCCACTCTACTCACGCCTCAAGGCCATTTACATTTCTTTGTTCAGAACCCGGACTATTACGGCAACCTACTCATTCGCAACGGACGAGAATTGTGGCCACAGCCCAAAGAACCTCCACAGGGATTTCAAATTGGACTCGAATCTCTGCAAGCCGGATTGGATCCTCGCGGCTGTTCCCTTGTCGAAATCCATGAAATCCTGGACGATCAATATCATCACCCAGATATGTCTCGTTGGCCTAGCATCAACGGCTGGGACTGCTCTGTTTATTTGCCCCAAGACCCCCAGCAACGCAAATTGCATTTCATTAAATCTTGGGAGGTCGTTCTCGCTCCAGCAAATCATTCCCATGAGCCCCTCCCCCTGGAAGGGAAAACTTTACAGGGTGCGCATGAGGAAGTGGAAGACTTATTGGAAAAGGTTCGTTTAGACGAAGCTGGATTGGTTCTTGATAAAATTTTCCACTCTGGACAAGCAACAGCGGAAACCTGCAATCTACAAGGGGTTTTGCATTTCTATCGGAACAATTTTCGTGAGGCCTGGGAAAGTTTCCGCCTCGCGATTCTCAAAGACCCATCTCGCCTGGACTATTACCAAAATTTGGTGGATGCCGCTCGCAAGGCCGATTGCCTAGATGAGGCAAGGACGATCCTTGCAAAGGCCAAAGACAGTGTCCCCGGTGTTGGAGAGATTAATTTCAATGCCTAGTCTCCCTCCTTCGGAAGTCCAAAAACGCTTGGGCTCCATCGTTGGTGCGCTACCTCGACGTGGCCGCCGCAATACGCTCTCCGTTTGCATGATTGTGAAAGACGAAGAAAAAAATATTGAGCGCGCGATTCGCAGTTTCTTGCCTTTTGCCGACGAAATTGTTGTGAACGACACAGGTTCGACGGACCGCACATTGGAAATTTTATCCTCTTTGCCCAAGGTCAAAATCATCCATTCGGAATGGAAACGGGATTTCAGTTATGCGCGGAATCTAAGCCTTGAGGCAGCAACCTGCTCCTGGTGCTTATGGATGGATGCGGACGATGTGGTCCCTCCCGAGCAGGTCATCAATTTTAATAAGCTAAAGCGGGCGCCGCGTGATCGTGCTTTTGGTTTTCAGGTGATTAATACCCAGGGTGGCGGCAAACCAGTGGGGGCTCGATTTCTGCAAATTCGTATGTTCCCCAATCATCCGCGTTTGCGCTTTGAACGCCGCATTCATGAACAAATCCTGTTTTCTGTGGCGAGTCTGGGATTGCATGTCTTTTATGTGGATGCGGAAATCTGGCACATGGGATACGAATCTGAAGCCATGCGCCGTGCCAAATCAGAACGCAATCTGGAGTTAATTCTTACAGAACCGGATCGCGGCGTCGATCCAGTCATTTCTACCCAATTGGGGGACGCCTACATGATTCTGGGGCGTTATGACGAGTCTATTGCTGCATTCCGTGAGGTTTTGGAAATTCCTCATGCGCAGGAAATTAATGCAGATGCTTATCGCGAGGCGTTCATTAATATCGGCAAGGCATATCAGCACAAACACGATTATTCTGAATCCATCCGCTGGCTGGATCAGGCGATTAAAAACGAACCGCAGCGAATCGATCCCTCATATTATAAGGCTGAATGTCTGTTCCGCACACAACAATACGATGATGCGGAGTCTTGGTTTGAAAAAATTTTGCAAATGAAGCGTACCCATTCTTCCCAAGCCTCTCATTGGGATGTGATGCGCATGTACAGTTTCAAGTATCTATGTGATATCGCAACAACGCAACAGGATGCGAATAAACTTTTGAAATGGGGGAAGGCCTTCCTGGAGGCCTATCCACAGGTGATTGAGGCCTCCACCTTTACGGGAAAGGCGTTTCTGGCGTTGGGAGATGCCGTCCAGGCGATTCCTCACCTGGAAAAATCCGTGGGCACAAATCCTGGATTGAGTCGGGAAACATGGGCCGCACTGATCCTTGCCTATGAAAAAACAGGCGATCGGGAGCGCCTGGAGTCCGCACGTCAACGGATGTCGCAAGCCTTTGGAGACGCCTCTGAATCAGCCCATCCGGTCCAACTTTCCGTAGTCCTTATCGTGAAGAACGAAGAGGATCACCTGGGAGCGTGTTTGGAGTCTATTCGTGGATTATGGGACGATCTGGTGGTGGTGGATACGGGGTCCACGGATCGCACCATAGAGATTGCCCACGCCGCAGGGGCCCGCGTTGTTGAGTTCTCCTGGATTGGGGATTTTTCTGCAGCTCGGAATCGCTCCCTAGAGGAGGCTCGGGGACAATGGATTCTCTGGTTGGATGCAGATGATATCGTCCTTCCGGTAGATCGAACTCGTATTTACAATTTAGTCAGCGCCCCAAATGCGGATAAGGCCTATGGCTTCCTGATTAAGAACAGCCAGGACAGAGGTTTAACCGGCCCTGTCTTCAATCAAATTCGTCTTTTCCCGAACCATCCTTCCATTCGTTTTCAAGGGCGAGTCCACGAACAAGTCATGCCCTCCCTACAGACATTGGGGATGCCGGTGGAGTTTCTGGATGTGCGCATTATCCACACGGGTTATACCGATCCAGAAACCGTGCGACAAAAACAGCGACGCAATCTAGAGCTGATGAAGACGGAGATTGAACTTTCTCCCCAGAGTATCAACGCCATGAAGTATTTCGCGTTGGGGAATGCCTATCTTGATCTGGGAGATTATGAAGAAGCGGCACAACAATACCGTGCGTCTATGGCCCAGGCGGAACGCTTAGGAGAGGATCGGCACATTCTGGAAGTGATTCCTGTCAAGTTGGCGGAGTGCCGTGCTAACCAGGGTTTCAAAGACGAAGCCTTGGCGATGATGAATCAATACTTGCAACGTCAGCCGACCCAACCGAACGCACTCTATTTGCGTGCGAAGCTCAATGAGGCGCTGGAGCAACAGAAGGCGGCCGCACTGGATTATGGATGCTTGGTACACTTCCAGGAACAACCCACGCTGATGCCAGTAGATTACCAACAAATTCGCATTCATGCCTGCAAAATGCTCGGCAACTACTGGATGGCTCAAGGGCAGCGCGATCTGGCAGTCGCGATTCTGCGTATGGGGGTCGCCGTTGGCAAAGGGGAAAACCAATCTGGACTCAAGTTTGCTTCTTTATATTTTGAGCACGCCCAATATGGGTTTTGTAGAGAGTCTTTGCGTTTTGCACGCCTACTAGAAGAAACGCCTACGGTTCTTTATTCCCTTGGGCAGGTTATGATCATGCTGAATGACGTGAAAGGCGCGTTAGAGGCACTGGAGTGCGGAGTACGAAAATTTCCACAAGATTCTCTGATCTCAAAACTACTGATCGATTTGAAAACCGACCTGGGATTGAATTTTCCACTTAGATAATTCGATAGGATTTGAGACTAGAGCGAAAGACCACAAAAGCTTGGCGCGCCATTCCTAACAAGGGAACCGTTAAGAACATGCCGGGTATCCCTGCGATGCTACCTCCGAAGAGAATTCCCAAAATCACAAGAAATGGCGGCAGGTCGAGACTGCGTCCCACAGTCATCGGATAGATCAGCAAATTATCCAGCAAATGGACTCCAAGGAAAAGGATGGCGACGCTCCACCAAGGCATAACGGCGTTAGGATCTAGCATCAGGCTAAGCATTCCAGGAAGCGAGCCCAAGATGGGCCCGAGATAGGGAACCGCGTTCATAATCCCCGCAGCAGCTCCGATCGCCAATCCACCTTTCACTCCAAGGAAGAATAAGCCTAACGCATAAAGAAAACCGTTGATTAGGCAATCTAGGCTTTGTCCGCGCAGATAGCCCCCTAATTGGGTATTCACCTCATGAAGCAGCATGAGTGTCATCTCGAAATAACGGTTTGGAAGCAAAGAAATTACCCATTTTTTAATTTCAGCGCCAGAAACCAGAAAGAAAAAAGCAACAATTGGAACAAAAACCAAATGGGATAACCAAGACAAAACTGCGGGGATGGAATTCCGAAGTCCTTGAATCTGTTCCACAGACAAAGACTCGGCCTTAGCTTGTGCCGCCTCTACAGCAGAGGCGGGAAAGTAACGGACCGCAAGTTCATGCAAATGATCTACTCGATTTTTTAGGATGGCGAGATAATCCCCCCGATGCTCTGCGACATCCACCAATTGCTGTTGTAAAAAGGGAATCAGCGTCATCACGATTAGGGCCAGCAAAACTCCCAAGCCAACAAACACAATCAATGCTCCCCAGTGACGAGGACAGTGCCGACGTTCCAACCAATCGACCAGTGGATCCAGGAGAAAAGCGAGGAGAAATCCCAACAAAAGGATCAGGCCTAGTTTGTATAGAGCCAGCAGAGTCAAAGCCGCCGCAGCCAGCAGAACCAGGGCATAAAGCGTACGCATCCCGAAATGCTCCTTAAGAAGAGGCATGTCCACCCCGCATCGCCGCAATTTGCGCTTGAAGCTCCATCAATTTGGTATTGGAATCCCGCAGACGATGACCAAGGACATGAGCCAGATTGAAAAGGATTTTTGTACCAATGGCAGGATGCTTATCTATCAATTCCAACAAGTCTGGTTTAAAAAAGCCATATAAGGTACTCCGTGTTGCACAAACGACACTAGCAGAGCGAGGTTGATCGTCCACCAATGAAATCTCTCCAAAGAATTGCCGTTCTGAAAGCCTCGCATATAGCACAGAAGCGCCTTCCGTATTTTGTCCGAGAACGTCCACTTGGCCTGATTGGATGATGTACATCCCATTTCCTGCTTCGCCTTCGCGGAACACCAATTCCCCAGCCTGGTATTCCCGCTGATGGAGGATCGGCACTAGGAAACGCAATTCAAAGACACCTAGGTCAGCGAAAACAGGAATTTCCGCCAGGGTCTCATGCAAGGCTCGACGTTTCGCATCGCCAGTAAACCAGGAAGACCAGAAAGCATGAAACATGGTTTGCACAAAATACCTCGTTTCTCAAATTAACCAATTTTTCAGTCTCCCATAGATTGTCTTCTTTGCAACCAGTGAGACTGCGCCCCAAAACTTTCGACCTCCTCTCCCGCGCCTTCCGAGTGCGCCGTACCTACAGGGCATACAGGCATAGTCTGATGCCGTTGAACTGTGCATAGCCTTCCGTAAGGCACTTTTGCCTACGGAAAGGGAAAGGCAGCACAAATGTACCGACGGAAAAGATATCACGGCGGTACGAAATTTAATAGTACATTTATCAAACATTTGCTCTTTTTCTCCAGAGAAAAAGATTCGATGCTTAACACTTAAGTGCGGGATTTCTGTCCAGGCACGAAATATCAGGAGGGACTTTTTTCAAAATGATTACCATTGGATGCAGTTCAGAACTGTCTCATCATATTCATGTACAAGCACAGAGGAATAACGCTTTCGCAGGTTACGGAAGTGTTGCCTATTTATTCGATTGAGATCCAAAACCAAGGAGAACACACCATGTCAAAAAACGCTGTATTGTCCAAAGAAGAGCTGAACGACCTGCACCATGTTCTTAGCCTTTCTGAGAAAGGGAAAAGCCACACGCTGGATTTTTCGGATCCAGCCCAATTTCGCTTTTATCAGAAGCTTATCCAGGGCTCGGGAATGACCCCGTCCAATTATCCCCGTTTTTTTAAAATGTTAGAGGAATCACGTGAGGCGCATCTCCAAAGCAAAGGGGCCGTGAACTCCTCTACCAATGCCGCCGGTGATTCCGATGAGCTGGTCGATGTCAATAACATTACCAGTGCTGAATACAACAGTTCTGTAAATATGAAGGCTATCAGCAACGCCTCCGCCATTTCTTCTGTGAATGGGGGAACGGTTTACACCCAATTGAATTTACAGATTGTCAATTTGGACACTGGAGAGGTCCTGGCTTCTACGCAACAGCCTGCGGTGTACGGACAGGGCGAGTACCAGACCATCTACACACAGGGAGATCCGCTCACCGGGACTCACAATATTCAAGTCATTTACACGTATTCGTATCAGAAGTATAATCAGACGCCTGTCTTCCAGAACATTCACCTGGATCTGAATGATGAGCCGCAGGGAATTCCCAATGTGTCACAGCCGCTTCTGGCTCAGACGCATCAGAATGTCAAATACATGAAGTTCGGACTCGGACGTCCATCCGCTCCGGCAGATTGCGACTACTACTGGAATGAATCGATAACCAGTAATCCTATTGTGCGGCTCCCTTTTGTCGGCAGCCAGAAATTCAAGAGCAACATTGTTTCGACAATTACAGCAAATGACATTACCTGTTATATGATGCTTGTCCAGAGCGGCGGCGGCGCTACCCCGATTACTCCGACAAGCGATCTGCTGCAGGGAATTCAGATTTCCGCAAGCGACCCGACTACGCTGACCTGGAATTTCCCTTACAATAACGACATTAACCAGGACAAGTCCATTCAGTTCGGAAGTGCGACCTTTAACCCGGACAGTCAGACCATCATCTTTTTCCAGGTACAGGTCAAAACGCAAAACAGCGATCCTGACTATGTCCGTACCTGTGTTTATGGGGTCGCTCCCACTTCTGCTGTGCCGAATCCTCCCTGGAGTCCCTCAACAAATGATCAGCCCGGTCTGTATATGATGCGTCCATTCCTCTATACCTGGCACTGCGTTGCTGCAGATACCCTGGTGGAAATGGCGGATGGTTCTGTTACACGTATCGATGAGTTAAAAGGCGGAGATCTTGTGCGTACAGGCAAAAAGGGCGAGGCACTGAAGGTCACTCACACCATCTTTGCGGATAAGGACGGGACCATTCTTGTTCTCCGTGATACCCATGGACACGAACTCCAGATCACCGAGAAGCATGCTGTTGTCTCCAAGGAGGGCATTCGTATCGCCGAAGAATTGAAGGCGGGAGACCTGATCGCAACAGCTGATGGGTTCGCCGAGATTGAATCGATTGAAGCCAAACCTTTCCAGGGCCGTGTGTGGACAATCGGATTAGAATCTGCTGATCCGCAGGATAAAGAAGACCTGAAGGATGACAAAAGGGCCTTTGTTGCCAATGGCTTCCTGGTCTGTGACAGTCAGGCGAGTTTCAACCGGCACGTGGAGCACAAGCAACTCCTTTCGACCATCCTGGCAAAAATTCCGGAAGACTGGCACCAGGACGCACAAAATTCACATCGTTTCTACCACGCCACCAAGGTATAACCATGCCCACCACACTCTCGACAATCCCACTCAATGCACCAGGCCTCAACAAGATTTCGTTCAACGGTAGTGTCATCCAGGCCTCCTGGACTCCGACACCGGATTCCGGGAATTACTTCTTGATCACGCTCTTCGAGGACGGGCAGTCTCTGACTTCTGCCAGGGCAACCGGGGCGAGCGGAATGATTCTGGGAGTGTCGGTGGATCTCACCAAGATGTATGTGATTCAAGTGGCGCAGACGGATTCCTCCTATACCCAGGTCGGAGACTACAGCAATGCTATCGCTGTGATTGTCGCGGCTCCTTCTCAGATCCAGATGGAGTATGACGGAGAAAATCTGACCTTGCAGTGGCTGGCTCCGGCCGGATTGACCACGGCACAGGGGGCCATGGTTTCTCTGTTTGAAAAGTCCCAGTCGCAGTTGCTTTTCAGCCATGAATATCAGGGAACTTCGGCTCTGTTTACTCCGGACCTTCCGCTGGATTTTTCCAAAGACTATGTGGTCACGGTCGCGGGATTGAATCCGGGATCGACCGGACCGGCTTCTGCTCCGTTGGATGTCGTTCAGAAGACCCTGCAACTGAGTGAAGTCTTGTACAACACTACGGCCATCACGGCTACTGCGGATCAATCTGTCCTGACACCTTCGGTTCCGATGCTCTATCTCTATGCGGATGGCGATTCCGTTGGGAACGGCGTTTCCGGTTCTGGAAATCAGGTGATCTTTCCGGTGCAGAAGGCACTGAATCCGTGGCAGAGTTATCAGGTCCGCATCGCCTGGGTGAATCCGGACGGCAGTCGCGGTCCTCTCAGCAAACCCATGGTGGTGGTGACGGGTGCTCCTGTTCTTGACTCGCTTGATTATGACGGCTCTCAGATTCAGGCAGCATGGCACAATCCGCAACAGACTCCGGCCCCGACCGGTGCCTCCATTCTGCTGTTCCAGGGTGAGGCTCTGATCAACAACGTCAATGTGGTGGGGAACTCGGGCGTTCTTGCTCTTTCTCAGCCGCTGGATGCGGGGACTGCTTATACGCTTTGCATTGCTGCCACCTATGGTCCTTCCACGGGTCCCAACGGAAACGGGATGCCGGTCATTTCGGCAGGAAAATCCATGAGTCAGGTTTTGTATGACGGGCAGAAAATTCTTGCCTCATGGCCATCCGGTAATCCCGCCGGCGCGACTGGATACCGGCTTGTTTTACAATGCAGCGGCTTTACAGTGAAAGAACAGGCAGCGGGGGGGACAGGGGGAGCCATGGATAGCCTGCTCGATCCGGAAACGGCTTATCAGTTGACACTGCTGCCCGTCGCACCTGGTGTCGTCGGCATGGCAAGCCCTGCGCTTTCTGTCATCCCGGCAATTCCGGCGGTCAAGCAAGTCACGGTTGCGTCCGGGCATGTCTCTGTGGATGTGGATGATTCTGCCACGACCGGGAAAAACGGAATCACGGGCTATGCTGCGGCTCTCTATTGCGGAAACTCGCTGGTTCAGGGTCCGGTCGCTGCGTCGGGAACGCCGCTGCGGGCAGATTTTCCCGTTACACTCGATGCCGAATCCCGCTACAGTGTGCGCGTGCAGGCGGTGGGGAACAATTCTGTCGGCCCCTGGAGTGCTTCAGAAACGGCCCTGGCCGGGATTCTGGAAATCGGGCAGGTGGATTTTGACGGAACTCGGGCTCTTGTGAGCTGGACTCCTCTGAAAAATCCGGACGTTACAGGTTATACCGTGCTGTTACAGGATACGGCGGCCGGGACGACACAGTCTTTTGCAACGCCGTTTTCCTCACTATCGATCCCGGTGGATGCCACCAGGGATTTCACCATCCAGGTGCAGGCGGTGGGAAATCGCTCCGTGGGAACGCCATCAGTTGCGGTTGCGGTTCTCAGGGAAACTCTTGCCCTGACGCAGGTCGCTTATGACGGAGAATTTCTTTCTGCGACGTGGAACGCGGCTTCACTCACCGGTGCGGATTATGAGCTGGTACTGCTGGATGAAACGGATGTGGTCAGCAGTTTTTCGGTGAGCACAAACCAGGCCAAGGTGCCGGTCATTCTGGCCGAAGATGTTGCCTACAGCTTGCAGGTGCGCGCTATCCATGACCAGGCAAGCGGTCCCCTGGGAGCGGCGTTCTCCGTGATCTCTTCTTCACCACGTGTCCAGTCTGTCACCACGGACAGCAATCAAGTCACGGTGGTTCTCGATGAGACGGCCTGTAACGGCAAGCCGGGAGTGACTTCCTATCAGGCGGTCCTTTTCCAGGGCAATGAGCAGTTGGGCGATCCGGTTACAGCTGCGGGTTCTCCGCTGACTGCCGTATTCGCGGAAATTCTGAAACCTCAACTGCGCTACAGCGTTCAGGCCCGGGCAATGGGCGCGGGCATTTCCGGTCCTTTGTGTAAAGCTGCGGCAGCCCTTTCAGCGGCTCCTGTGATTACGGATGTCCACTACAATGGTTCTGCTGTGACTGTCAGCTGGTCTCCGGTGACGGAGCCGGTTGCCGCTTATGAGTTAACACTGATTCCGGCTGAAGACCCTTTGCAGGCTATTGCCGTGAATACCGTCCAGACAAGCGGTTCGATTCTTTTAGACGCTGCAACTGCAAGCGGAACCTACTCCGTGGCTGTGCGTGCTTTGCTCAATGATTCAATCGGTCCGATCAGTCTTGCTGTGGATGCCATCGGAAATGGCTTTCATCTGTCTACTGCTGCGGGACTCGCTCCTGCGGTGCTTCCGGATAACAATTCACTTCCGGAAGCTGCTTTTTCCATCGACTGTGATCTGCCGGAACTGTATTCCACGCCCCCGGCCACGCTGCCTTCTTCCGGAGCTTTTGTCCTGTCTCAGATCACTGCATCACAGAATGGATTCCGCTACCGGATTTCCTTTGCGCCGGACAGTGCGGTGTGGAGTTTTGATACGTCGCTCATTCGTACAACACTTCAGGCGCAATACCAGACATTCCTTTTGATGCTGGAAGGCAAGGCGCCGGGACAGGATCCTTCCACCCAGGGAACTCTGCTCGCGGGCTCGGTGCAGATCGTGATTGCAGCCCTGGCCAGGGTACTCCCGCAGACCTTTCCGGAGACCCTGTTCTATTCTGCCGGACTTTCTTCTGCAAGCAACTACTCGGACCTGCGTCCGGGCATGAAGCTGCGTGTGGAGTACGGTCAATGGCAATCGGAAGGTAGCTCCGCACCCTCTTATGTGAATGGGTATGTGGGAAATGGAGTGGCTGAATACGAAATTGGCTCTTACCAGGATAGCTCCGGCAATTTACGCACCGGGTTTAACGCCTTTCTTGCGGGGCTCGACGGGCTGACGGTCTTAGATCCGCGCGGCAGCGGAACCGGGCCCTATGACGGAGGCGCCGGTGTCATCGATTTCTTTTCCCAGACCTTCCGGCAGCCTTTTTACCGCCTGTTCTATCCATCGGTATTCAAGGTTCCCTCCGATCCGGGTTCCGGTTACGCCGTGAATAATGCCATGATTCTTGCCGCTGCGGATTGGGCCACTCTTTCCACTTTAACGGACACCATCGTCCAGGGGAGCGGAAGTACGATTCCGGCGGTAGGAAGCAACTATGTGCTCGCCTATCTGCGGGGGCGGGCAATTTTAACGCCGCTCATTGGGATTCTGGTAAACGGAGAACTCACCTGGGTTCCGGTGGGAACTACGCTCGGGCAGGTCCTGGAGCAGTTTGCCACTAAACCGATGCCGATTTCCGCGAGTATCCGCGGACTGCGTTACCAGCGGGTCGGGAGTGATCCGTTCAGCAACAGGACTGCTGCGACCCCGACTTTTACCGCAGGGAAAACCCAGCCCATCCGTTTTGGCTGGGGAAGCTCCCTGACGTATGCCAATGGGAGTAACTGGTTCTGCCTGCCGGTTCTTTCCGGTGACCGAATTTCATTTCTCCGAGAGAACGTATGAGTGATTTAAAACCAGTCTTCCGGCAAGTGGAAAGCACGGACCTGTACCTGTCGGACGACAACGGACAAGCTGATGCACAGGTCTTTCAGGCAGCTTACCTTGCGCCGGCGGGCTCTGCTTTGGGGTCAAATCTCTCGGTGGAAGAGGCTTGGTCCAATGCGGAAGGCGTCTATCTCTTTCTACCACATGCGCCTGCTGATGTTGATCTGTTCATTCAGAAAGTGCGCGCCCTTGTGCAAGAGCCTGGTTTTGTTCATACCCGCTTTCTGTGGATTCCGGCTCCGGAGTTCACTTCTTCTCCCTGGGTGCAGAACAAGCTGCGAGCCGTTCCACCGACCACCTCCGGCGATTCTCTCTGGTCCGTGATGCAGACCGAAACCTTTAACTTTGCCGATTATCAGTTTGTGGTGGGTGCGCAGTGTTCTGTCAGCGGCCCGGACGAAAGCAATGGCTATGGCTTTACCATCACGCCGGCTTCCGGTGTCACCAACATTTCCTTGCGCTCTCCGCTTGCAACCTATCCCATTCATGGGGCGTCGGTGATGATTTCCCTGAACGATGAAACCGCTGGTTGCTTTAAAACCGGTTTTCTTCTGTCACAGGCAAACGGAGAAAACTCCGACTTCACGCAGCTTCAGGTGGGTTGTGCATATTTCGTTCCCGATCCGGACGATGAATCGGGCTCTGCTGTGCGCACTTTGTTTTTCCCGGTCCTGGAACAACCGTCACAGACGGCGCTCACTCTTTATGCTGCACTGGACCCGCTTAATCCGTTGCTTTCCGGCCGGACGTTCTTTTCCCTCTTTGATGCTGCAGGGACGGTAACCAGTCTGCCGGCGATGTCCTCTTATTTTGTGACCGCCACCGGCCACGACATTCAACTGACTCCTCAACGTTCAGGCGACAACAGTCCCAATGCCGGGTTTGCCTTCTGCAAGCGGCCCTTTTCTATGGACCCTTCTACAGCTCCGCTCTACTATCTGGCGCCTTGCGGCCCTTTTCTCATCACTACCGACACGTCTTCTGCAGCTTTGCGGGATTCTCTTTTGGTTCCTGCTGAGCGCCTGGTATGCGGTCTTTCCAGTGTCGAGTATGCGGGGTTAATGGCGGAAAGCGGGAATGTGCTGTGCTTTTCTCCGGGAAAAGAGGCCTATGCGCCTGGGTCAAATGAAGAGAGTCATGGGGATGTTTCTCCTCTGCTGACCGACCTGGGGACGACGTCCTGGGTTTCTCTGACTCCTCCTTCCGGTGGCAGTATCTATTACTACGCCCAGCCGGAACAGGCCGTGTTGTATAACGCTTCGTCGGTTTCCTCTGGGGATACGGGCTCCGGGCATCTCGATTTTCTGGAGGTCCCTGCCGCAGAACTCCCGTCCGGCACAAATCAGGGCGCTGCCGCGCTGTTTCCCATGGTACCCTTCCGGGGCGTCTCTCCCCGGGATTCTCTGCTTTGCCGTCAGGTCGAACAGCAGGCGATCAGTCCCAGCCGCCGGGCCGCCATTCAGAATGTGACCGCCTTAAACAGCGGAAACTCCGTTTCCAGCGGGCAGGGAAATGCTGTCGGCGTGACACCTCAGGGCCTTATTGTCGAAATCGATGAAAACGGCATGGACTGGAAACGATTGGTACTGGGCAATTTGCAGCAGAACTCCGGAATGCAGGAATCGCTTGGGATCACAATTGACTCCAACTGGCTGCAGCTGAGTGATGTGACTGGCCCTTTCCGGGATGCCATGCAAAGCAGCGAACTCTTTCTGGTCGCCGCCGATCCTGCCGTCTTTCTCAGCGCGTGCTCTGTACGCTACCGTCTGACGCAGTCCGCTCTTGTTGCACTCGGGAGCATGTCCGCAGACGAACGTGGACCTGACAGCGCTTTTCAAACCATCCGGCAGAACACCATCCAGGCCGGTTTTCCGATTTACGATGATCTGACTGCGTATCAAACGCAATTGACTGCCTGGGCTCCGGCGGTGGCGGACTATCTTGATGCCTGGAAAAAAGAAGGGGCGTATTTTGAACTCTTTATTTCTGGATGGAAGTTTCTGCTTTCTCCCTACCAGTGGGTGAACCTGAACCGGGCCGTGCATCAGAATACTATCCTGATTCTCAAGTTCAATCATCGCGCTTTGGATGAACTGATTGATGAAACCGGCGCCTGGCCCTGGCCGGACGTTGCCAAAATCAACGGGAGCCTGCAGAATACCAAAAACGAACTGCGGGGGATTTTCGATGCAGCCAAGACTGCGGTCACTGACGCGACTGAAGCGAACTCTACCTCTCTGTATGACAACTTCGTCAAGAATGTCATTCTGAATCCGGACTGGAACGGCGTTCTTTTTCTGAGTTGTACGGTCCCTCTGGATCAGCTGCCGCAGCAGTTGGAAGGCGTTGCCGCCGGGATTGACACTTCGCGCTTTTATGCGCATCACCTGGGACTCAACATCACTCCGCTCAGCGTCGAACAGCAGCAGGTGGAACTGAGCGCCACTTCTTTGTTCGGACTCATCGATTACCAGGATACCGATGACCTGACTTATTCTCCCGACCTGGAATTCGATTTCAAGACACTGACGTTGCAGATTTTGTTTGAAAACTCCTGCATTCAGAGCTTTTCCTGCCGCATTGAACTGCTGATTTGCAGGCTTTTCGGCTGCCAGGCCCTGCTCAAAGACGGCGTACACGGAAACAATGTGATCCTGGACGGCGTGTGCCAGACCGACAATAATGGCCAGAATTTTTACACCTTCCGGCAGGTGGGGATGAACCGCTACGCGCTGGAGGACTCGGCCCTGGAAACGGTGGAGGTGCTCTCTTCGCGTTTTGTTACGCTGGTTTCTGAGAATGTGCAAGAGGAGCAAAGCGGGATCACCCGTTCGCGTTTTACGCTGGGCGGGAACCTGCTGTTCCTGGAGCTGGATCAGTTCGATGTCTTTTCTTTCGGTGCTGCCGAAGTCGATCCCGCCGAAGGGGCGGTCAATGGCTACCTGCACTTTTCCGAATTCATTGTGGATATGAGCTTCTCCGCAGATCATCCAGAGGATAAGACATTTGCCGTCAGAACCTCGGGCATGTCTTTTGACCTGACGCAGAGCCTTTGCCGCACCAACGGACTCTATCAGAAGTTTCCGCTCAGCCTGACAGGGCTGGTGAATTCCCCGGTTACGGGAACTCAGGATGATATTCCTCAGGGGGTTTCTCCGCAGGAAATGGGATACACCGCAATCGGTGCTCCCGTGCAGCAGCAGGTGCTCACCTATCCCTGGTACGGACTTGCCATGGATCTCGACCTGGGAACCCTGGGGGCACTTGCCGGCAGCGTGGGACTGAAGATCACTCTGCTTGCCGCCTGGAGTGTTTCTGAACCCATGTCCGACAAAAAGATTTTTCTGGGCATGAAATTTCCGGGACTGGGGGATCTGGGGGTGAAGCTTCCCATCGAAGGAATTCTCAGTCTGGGCTTTCGCAACATTCAATTTCTCTCAAGCAAGACCGACAAAGGGCGGGCTTACATGCTGCGGCTGCGCCAGTTCGGAATCCGACTGCTCGGGCTTTCCTTCCCTCCCGGTAACAACGACATCTACCTGTTCGGAAATCCGGACAACACATCCAACACGAAACTGGGCTGGTACGCGGCTTATTCCGATGGTAAGGACGACGATGATTCTCAGGTTCAGTCCCGCCGCATGCTTTCTGGAAGGCGTAACCGCAGAGGGGGAGAGGGCGTATGTCGAACGCTGTAATTGTCTATGTGCTCAATGTGGGTCAGGGCATGGGGAACTTTGTAGAAATTTATGGGAATGGTGTGGGGAATCCTCCCACCAAAACGTTTCTGTATGATTTCGGCTCGGAAAAGGGTTTTTCCCGCTACGGCGTTAAATCTGTGGATTTTGTCATGGGCAGACTCAAAACCATGGCAACTCCGAAACTGGATCTGATCATCTTCAGCCATGGGGACAAGGATCATTGGAATCTCTTCACCAAATTTATTCTGAGGTGTAATACAGATCCAGTTCTCAAAAATCTGCAATACGGGCAAGTGTACTTTGGCGGAAGCAAGGATCAGTATGATTTTGCCAAAGGTACCTATAATATTCTCTCCATCCTTCAGGCCAAAGGGGCAAAAGTAGGCTCTGGTTTCGAATTTCATGGCTCAAATTTTAAAGGATCAGCGCCCTGGTCGGGCGTGAATCTGGATGGTTTGTACGTCCGATTGCTTCTGGCCAATGTGGATAATGGTGCTTATAAAAACGTCTTTACAGGCAATATAATCTTCAGCAATAAAAATAGCGTATCGGCTGTCGTGGTTTGCGAGTATGCCGGTGTGCGCTTTCTGTTCCCGGGTGATGCCACCGGAGAAACCTTTCATTCCATCAATGCCTGGATTGTCGCGCAGAAAATTGAGAAACAGGTAGACAATACCTTCATGCTGGTGCTTCCGCACCACGGCAGCAAGGTGACTTTGTCCTATGGAAAACCGGATCCCTACCTGGACGCCAGAAATTTTGCAGCCTTCTGCAAGGCCAATTCGATTACCGCGAGCGCCGACTTCCGCAAAGGATTCAATCATCCGGACCTGTCGGTGATCAATCTGTTTGCACCTGGCGGGTCGGGGAGTTACACGCCTCCTGTGGGAGAAGCGGCCCATCCCAAGCACTTACTTACGGCATACGACCTGAATAACTGGTACACCTATAACACCCTCTCCAACATTTACACCACGGCCTACAGCACCAGCAGCCGGGTCAATTCCTGGAGCTTCGGAGTACGCGATGATGCCGCCTTGTTTACGTGGAGAGATCCTTCCAATACACCCCTGAAGGCTGTCAGCCACGCCACGCGTGTTGCGGACATGCTCGCTCAGAGTTTTCTGCAGACCTCACGTGCAGAAAACGATTCCATCACTCCCGTCAACACTTCCAATGCCTCTCCGGTGTACAAAGCCCTGCGTAAAAAACGGGCGCCTGGCTCCGACGTTGGCATGTATCCGGAAAAACAATGAAGGGAGAAGTGGTATGCCGAATGGTGTAAAAGTTCATGTATTGAATGTCGGACAAGGCATGGGAAATTTTATCGAAGTCTATGGGGATGGACTCGATAAACCTCCCACAAAAACATTCATCTATGATTTAGGATCAGAAAAGGGGAAAGCCACGTTCGGACCTCCCGCCATTGAGTTCATCATCAACCGATTGAAAGCAATGGCGACACCCCGTATTGACCTCATCACGTTCAGTCACGGGGACAAGGATCACTGGAATCTCTTTAGGGATTTGATTGGTGAGTGCGATGAGAAGCTGCCTGATCTTCAGTACGGAGATGTCTACTTCGGAGGGTGTAAAGATCAATACGACTATGGCAGCTCCGTGTATAATGTTCTGGGTGATCTGGAAAAACGAAAGGCTTCCATTCAAGGACCTTTTCCAGACGCGGCTTCGGACTTCTATCAAAAGATTGGTAGCTCATGGCGTTGTCTTGCAAATCTCGACGGCCTGATTGTCCGATTGCTTCTGGCCAATGTGGACGAAGGAATTGTCTTATCGGACTCCAGCACCTATTCCGAATTTTCCAATAAGAACAGTGTGTCTGCTGTGGTGGTTTGTGAATATGCTGATAATCGTTTCATTCTCACCGGAGATGCCACAGGGCTTACGATCTCCAAGATCAATGCATTGATCAAGCAACAGGGGATCAGCGATCAGGTGAACAACACCTTCCTGATGATTGTGCCGCATCATGGAAGTGCCGTGACACTGAAATATGAAGGCGACTATGCGGCGGCACAAACCTTTGCCACATACTGCGATGCCAATTCCATTGCCGCCAGCGCTGACTTTCGCATTGGCTTTTTTCATCCCGACTATGCCATGCTGCAGATCTTCTGCAATCCCAAACTTTTTGTCCCCATGCCGCTCCAGATCGGAACAGGTGGTTATACACCACCAAACACAGAGGCCAATTATCCCGATCATCTCTATGTCGCCTACAACAAATCGGGCTGGGACACATACAAGACACAGGAGAATATCTACACCACGCAATACAGTTCCAGCAGTCCTGTGGGTGTCTGGACATTTACTGTGGACGAGTCGGGAGCCAAAACCACAGAACGCATTCCAGACGAGGCGCTTGCGGCCATATCGCCACTCCAAACCTGTATAGGGACTGCAAGAGAAATAGCCCGCCAGCAAGCGTACAGAGGCCCTTCCTCCAGCACTCCCGTCAATACGTCCAACATGTCTCCCGTCTACAAAGTCCTGCGTAAAAAACGAGCGCCCGGCTCTGATGTCGGCATGTATCCACCTAAGCAATGAACGACCTTCGTAAAGCGCAATCCAAGGAACGACCATGTCTTTGAATGATCTCTATAATCTTCTGAACAATGCCATTCATGACAACCAGATCACTTTGAACGCCGATCTGAGTCCGGATCTGGCCGTGGTGTTGCAGGCTTTGAATGTGCCGTCGCTCCTGGTAAATCAGCCCCGCCTTTCTCAGTCCCTTTCCGCCGTCACTTTGGAGGGAAGCGCCAGCTATCGCAACAACAACTGCAAGGCCACTCTGGTGGGGACTCTTTCCGGTTCGGACTATGCCTTTACTCTGAAACTCGCTGTCGAAACCACGGATGTCTGGACTTTTCGTTCCGCTTTTGAAAACATTCCCGATACCTATACCTTGCAGGGGATCACGCTCCAGCCTTCGGATTCCTACCTGTACGAAACCCAGATCACCCAGCCAGCCTTCATTGCCTCGAACCCTCCTCCAGCTGCGCAAGGCTCCCAGTCCGCATCGAATCTGCCGGCCATCCAGTTCACCGGCCTGCTGAATATGACAGGGCCGCTTGCTCCGTATGCGGACTATCTGGGAAACGGGCCTTTTCCCTTGCAGGGCACCATCCTGATCCTCAATCCCGACTTTCCGCTTTTCCAATTACGCGCAGTGGTCGCCGGGAAATCCATCAATATTACCAGCACCTCCATCGGACAGATCGCCATCCGCCTGCGTACAGGAACCTATCCGGAAACGGCCACCACCAATGTCAACGCGTCCACCTTGGAACTGGCTGGCAGTGTGGATATCGGCTCCACTACACCGGTGGTCCTGGAGGTGGCGGCGCAACTTCTGCAAGGTGATATCCGCTGGATTCTGCAAGGGAACTTTGATGACTACACCGAACAGTTACAGGGAGGCCTGGAACAGCTCGCTTCCTTTCTCGATGTTCCGCTGGTGAACCTGCTCGCTCCGCCCGCTGTCAAAGCGCTTTCCTCCTTCTACCTCAAGGATATCCGGGTCTCCCTGATTCCGCCGAATTCCGCTCAGTTGCTGCCGCAACTAGACTCTCTTTCCGGCACGGTCATGACCCACGATGACTGGATTCCTCCCATTCCCTTTATTAAAGTCTCACAGGTCGGAGCCCGCTGGCTGGTGAATTTCAGCGATTCCACTCCGGTTGTCAGTGGCTGTGTGTTCGGCACTGTGACTTTTGGCAAGTCGCCCAATGAAGTTCCTTTTTTCATCAATGCGACTCTTCCGGATTTTCGTCTGCAATGCTCCCTGAACACCGGGTATGAATTTGATCTGGGAGAGGTCTTGGGTTGGTTCTATGGCGGAACCGGCCCCAGCACAGGCCTCACGGTGACGGATCTGAATTTTGTCGCAGATCCGACCAACCAGTCGTTTCAGTTCCAGGCCGACGCAACCACAACGTATGCGATCACCTTCGGAAATCTCACCTTTACCCTCGCCGATGTCGG
>DATIQS010000208.1:0-2960 GCA_035470605.1 Fibrobacteraceae bacterium | reverse complement strand
AAAGGAGATGTCTCTGGCGCTGGGCTGGTGGGAAATGCAGGTTTTGTTTCTCTCATTGAGTCCTATGCAACGGGTATGGCCACTAGTGGAGGATTGTTGGCGTCAACCACTAGTTATGCCACAGCCTCTGCCAGCTTCTGGGATTCCGTATCCACTGGCACCAGCAGTAGCAAGGTTGGCACCGCAAAATCCTCTTCTGAAATGCGCACACAAAGTACGTTCACAGACTCTGGCTGGGATTTCACCAGCATGTGGGCCATTTCATCCAACGCCAACCAGGGCTATCCTTATTTGCAGGAACTTCCTCTGGGAGCGGAGGCCTATACGCCTGCGGTACGCACGCTCGCGGTCAGCGGTGTTGCGGCCACTTCTGCGACCCTCAATGGACACATGGACTGGGTTGGTGCCATCCAAACCACTGCTCATGGTTTCTGTTGGAACACCACAGGCTCACCAACCTTGGCGGATAGCGTTGTGGATTTAGGGACGACGACGGACACGGGCGCGATCTCCACGGTTCTTTCCAGCTTGTCTCCTGCGACCACTTATTATGTGCGTGCCTATGCGGTGAACGATTCTGGAGTGGATTATGGGAAAGTGGTCAGTTTTTTAAGCCTTTGTGACTTGGACACCAATGCGGCCGGTGAGTTTCTGGTGGAAAACTATGCGGACCTGAAACAAGTGGGCATCAGTACAAGTTGTCCGACGGATGCGGCATACCGTTTGACGGCGGATATCGATGCCTCCGCTTCGGCGGCTACAGCCTTTGCCTCCATAAAATCCTTCCAGGGTAAATTCCATGGTGCAGGCCATGTGATCCAGCATCTGGCTTCTGCAAGTGGTCTCATTGCCTCTGCGGAATCCAGCCGGATCGACAGCCTGGGGTTGACGGATGTCGTGGTTTCCGGTTCAGGAAATGCCGGAGGATTGGTGGCTTCTTCTTCTGGTGATTCCATCATTTCCGTTTATACCACCGGAACAGTGACCACGACAGCCTCCGACGCAGGAGGTTTGGTGGGCTCCGCCTCCGATGTGACCATTCTGGGTTGCTATTCCACCTGTTCGGTCTCTGCCACCGTGAATGCGGGAGGCCTGGTGGGAAATCTCCGGGTAGGTTATATCCGCTCTTCCTATGCAAGGGGCTCTGTTTCAGCCCTGTATGATGCCGGAGGATTGGTGGGTTCGGGCACAACCGATACGATTTTGGAATCGTATTCCACAGGAGCGGTTTTCG
Organism: Fibrobacteraceae bacterium; assembly: GCA_035470605.1. Taxonomy (GTDB): domain Bacteria; phylum Fibrobacterota; class Fibrobacteria; order Fibrobacterales; family Fibrobacteraceae; genus CAIRAY01. Next base: position 1,726 of record DATIQS010000208.1, on the reverse strand, counting down.
CTTCCTCATATTTTGGAGGCCTGGTTGGATATATCTATTTAAGCACGGTGGGCTCTTGTTTCTGGGACACGGCCACATCGGGGCTGGATACGAGCTTTGCTGGAACAGGGAGGTCCACCCTGGAAATGCAAACACAGAGCACCTTCACCGATTCTGGTTGGGATTTCACTACGACTTGGGCCATTTCCGCCAGTGTGAACGATGGCTATCCCTATTTACGGGCCGTGAATCCGCAGGCGACTGAAATCATTTTTGCCCAGCCTCAATGGGCGCAGGGTTTCGCTCGTCTCGTCCCTGGTGGCATCTTGGTTCAGGGGTTGCGCGGCGACATTGGTGTGTATTCGCTTTCTGGAGCGCGTGTGGCGAATGTGTTTGTCTATCGTGACGGATTCCATGCACTGGAACTGCCTCATGGCGCATATGTGGTGAGAGTCGAGGATTGAGAACGAGAAAAAAATCGTCGTAGCGAGGCTACAGGTGTATGCGCCCATCAAGACATGAACCCTAATTTGGTTTTGTCGCATAAGCAGGGGACGTAAATTTCAAATTTGCTTCCGCGATGAGACGCTTGGCTAAAAGGCCCAAATTTTTACGTATAATTTCCACATGCCCTCCCGACCGCATCGGCGAACTCTCGCCTCTAAAATTGTCTTGCTGTATTTTTTTATGAACGTGATCAGCGTTTCTCTGTTCGCCTGGTTAATCACCAATAATCAGACAGAACTGATCACCGACAACACCCGTTACCAGGCTCGAGAAACAATTTCTAGCCTGGTTCGAGGAATTGGTCGCTTGGGAAATCATTCCCCCTCTAGCAGGGATACCTTGATCCACAAGGTTTGTGCTACGCTAAACGATCAGCGGCTTTCTTTCTTGATTTTCCATGGACAGCAAATTGATTCGGCGAGTAAGGGAATGTCACTCCCCGCCGATGCCAGCCGCAATGCGCTAGCTGCCCAAACCCTACACGAAGAGTCGGGTCTGGATTACCACATGACTCTCGATGATTCTCATGAACAGATGCGCTTTTATATTCCCTTGGCCAACCTGGGGCTAGAGGATACCTTCCTATTAGTTTCCCTTTCGCTCCACGAGGTCGGCCGCCGGTTTCGCGATTTAAACCAGCTTCTTGTGGTGACGCTGCTCCTTCTGACTCTATTGCACGCGGCCTTCGCCTTTGTGGTCATCCGCATGGTGGTTTCCCCATTGCACCGATTGGATGACGCAACTCGTTATGTTGCTTCGGGAGATTACGGGCACCGAGTGAATTTGGACCGGGTGGATGAAATCGGGGCTTTGGCGGATAGTTTTAATAGCATGACTGGGACGATTCAAGAGAACTTTCAACGTATGGGACAAATGGCGGTAACCGATGAATTAACTCAACTCTACAACCGGCGCCATTTTTTTGAACAATTGGATCTTTGGATGGCACGGTCCCACCGTCATCACTCCCCCTTGAGTTTGATCCTTCTGGACATTGATCATTTCAAAAAGGTGAATGACACCTGGGGACATCTGGCAGGGGATCAGGTGTTGCGCCAAGTTGCAGCCTGTCTGAGTAAGCAGGCCCGCAAAACGGACCTGGTGGCTCGATACGGTGGCGAAGAAATGGTCATGTTACTCCCAGATACCGACCTCACTGGGGCTGTGACATTCGCTGAAAAAGTCCGCAAAGCACTAGAAGCGACGAACATCCCCTGGGGAAACGGGGACGGACTTCACG
>DATIQS010000207.1:0-2193 GCA_035470605.1 Fibrobacteraceae bacterium | reverse complement strand
CGCTTTTCCGGGTTAATCAAAATTTTTCCCTTTTCGATGATTGTGTCCTCCATCTCCTGGGGCAGTGACGCGGGTATGACCTTGCGCGGTTTTGTGGACGAGCCCGGTTATGTGAAACCAATTGCCACTCTCATGGGAACACTCACTAATTCTGGCTGGGTCACCTCCGCTCGGGTGGGAGAAAGTGGTGGGTGGAATTTTGGCCTGGATGTTTCCATCGCCTATATTGGCACCGCAGACCACACCTATACCTTCTATTACAACAACCATTGCGATTCTCTGCGCGATGAGGGGTATAACTGCATTGTCAGTGATGAAACCAACGATGGTGTTGTGGAAAACGCCCCCACAATCTTTGGTCCCAATACCTCCGAGGTGTATTATGGCTTTTTTGCTACGGGAGATGCTTCCACATCTGTGTATCCAGAGCGGATCGATCGCGTCCGCAGTGGTGACAGTGATGTGCGTAAATGGACCACAATTCCGTTCCCTTTCTTTCATTTCGCATACTCTCACTCCCATTTCAAAGGGGGACTACGGGGCTTGTTTGTTCCCTCGATAGATGTGTTGGGCGGCTTCTACTTGATTGGCATTGGTTTGCAGTATGATTATACGCGCTTTTTACCGCCGGCGTTCAATGCGAAGGGATTCAATGCTAGTGTGGCTTTTGATATCAACAAATGGCATTTGAGCTACAAGCCCGATGGGGATGTCACCGGAGAGCTGCTGTTGGACGGTCTTACAACCTATACCAGTTTGGTAACCGGGTGGCGTTTCGGTAAGGCGGAATTGATCCTTGATTTTGGTTATGAGACCTCCAGCTTTGATGCCGGAGGAACAATGACGGATAATGAACCCGATGCCGGGCAGGATCCTTTGATCGAACCTAATGTGAGTGTGGATGGACGCAATGGTTTCCGTGTCGGCCTCAGCGTCGCGATGCATTTGGGCAGCTGGCAACCCGTGGTGGGTCAGAGCTTGGGTGCCCAGTGGGGAACTACAGTTAACTTAATTCAATTCGGAAAGGAAGGTGAGAAATGAAAACAAGCAAAATTCTCTGGCTGGCCTTGCTGGTCGGTCTGATCGCAATTGCCCTCTCCTCCTGTGGGAAAGGGGCATCCAATAGCATTACGAGTTCTCTCTCAGGAGAGCTCAATACTGGAGACGATGTGGACTCCACAGGGGGCTCCGGCGACTTGGATTCTGATGGCATTGCAGACAGCGCCGATTCAGATATCGATGGCGACGGCATCATCAATACTGAAGATGATGATATCGATGGCGACGGCATTGCCAATGAAGATGATGCCGACATTGATGGCGATGGCGTTGTTAATACAGGTGACAATGATATTGATGGTGATGGCATCGCCAATGACGAGGACGACGACATGGATGGTGACGGGATCCCGAATGATGAGGATACCGACGCGGACGGCGATGGAATTGCCGACTCGGTGGATTCCGACACCAACAGCGATGGAATCGCGGACTCCGACTCAAGCACAGGAACGGTTGTGGCTTTTAGCGCTACCGGCATTATTTCTGTGGAAATCAATAGCACAGACAAGACTGGAAACGGCTCTAAATACGTCAATTTTGATGAAATTCGAGATAGTGCAGATGAACATAACGCAGATCTTTCCACCTTGTTCATTAATGGTATGTACTTAGGGGTTTCTTCGGAAGATTCCCTATTGATGGCCTCCTATGGTTCCACAACCCTGCAGGTGATTGTCTTCTATGTTCTCGATGGTGACACACTGCAAGTCGCCCAGACGAGTGCCTCTTCTTTGGTTTCTGTCTCGACGTTGTTGCAGGGCGTTGATTTGACCTCTGGTTTACAGATTAATCAAGGAAATTATTCTCGGTTCCAAACCCTGGTCGCGAATGAAAGCTATTCTGGTGTGACGCTCTATCTGGAATTCATCAATGTGAATGGAGACCTTCCAGATGAAACCATAGAAATGGATTACACTATTTCCGCCACTGCAGAAGCTGATCTTTAATCAGATATAAAGATGAAGCCACTCCTTTTCGGGGTGGCTTTTTTTAGTCCTTTAGGCAAAGAAACCGCGAGCATCGCGGTTTCAAAAACCACCCGCTAGGCGGGTGGGATTCATGCTTAAGCAAAAAGAGTGTCCAAGGTAGCTAGACTTTGGTTGTTCAAGCCGTCCAACTACCAAGGAAACA
>DATIQS010000206.1:0-8796 GCA_035470605.1 Fibrobacteraceae bacterium | reverse complement strand
TGCGCACCAGGCGGAAACCATAACCGTAGTACAAATAGGAACTATTCTCATACAAACGATTGCTCACGCGGAGATCGACAGGGCCGTTGGTCCAGTTGCCGCCACGGAGGACTCGTCCCAGAGAGTAGGTATCGGTATCCACATGGGGGTCGGTAACCGCCGACGAATCATACGTGGAGGTAAAATCGTTGGTCCATTCGGAAACATTGCCGATCATGTCGTAAAGGCCAAAATCGTTCCGCGACTTTGAGGCCACAACGTGAGGGCCATATTCAGTAGAGCTGGTTCCGTAGTCGTAGGAATTATATTCCCAAATCGCGTTGTTGGTCAAATTAGTAGAATCATCAGCAGTCATTGAAGATGAATACGTCCATCCCCAATAGCCGTCACTCGTTGATCCTGCGCGGGCCGCGAATTCCCATTCCGCCTCAGTCGGCAGGCGGTAGCCATTTGCTGTGTAATCTGTGGTCACAGAAGAATCGTCTCCAATCGTGTATGCTGGAGTCAGTCCATCCAGGGTGCTACGTGCATTGGCAAACAGAATTGCCGTATAGGCATCTACATTCCATGCGGGTAGATTGTCTCCGGCCACAATGGCAGAGGCCACATCATTCCAGCTTGATTCTATGGTGGAAACATCAATGGAGGCTGCAGACATTATGCAACTAAACATCGCCTGAGTCACCTCGGTGGTATCCATATAGAAATCGTAGCTGAAAGAAACGGAATGCGTAGGGGATTCACTAAAGTAGGTACGAGAGTTCTTTTGCCCCTTAAATAGAGAATCCATAGCGGATCCCATGGTAAACGTCTGGCCATTGGATTGAATTTTGATTTGATTCCCTCCGACAGTGGTATAGCAGGAAGTTGTGGCTGCACTGGAGACCTCTTCCTCGGAGCTAGAAGATTCCTCCGTAGCAGAGGATGTCCCTTCTTCAGAGGATATCCCCTCTTCAGAAGACGTTCCCTCTTCAGAGGATAACGCTTCGTCAGACGAAGAAGTCTCTTCCGCAGAGGAAGTCACTTCCGTTACCGACGATGCAGCTTCAGAGGACGCGTCATCATTCGAGGACGTGGAATCATCGCCACATCCCACAAAAAGAACGCTCAAGGGAAGAGCCAACCACAAGAAGCGGGATTTGTTCATTTTTCACCTCATTTATGTTTCTGTTGCATTTGAAAGTAGGCTTTTTTTCAAAAATCCTTTCATCTGTGGTCGATTTCTGCTCTCAGAGAAAAATCCCGACCTCAAGGAGGCCGGGTATTCGTCAGAGAATCGGAACCATTTTTTGGGCCAGAAGTTTACCGTTCGCCAGCAGTCTGGCGTAAAGGACGCCGTGTCCCTGCAGGTTTTCTAAGGATACTGATGTGGCATTTCCCTCAAAAGAGAAACTGCGTAGCACCTGGCCCCGAAGATTTAGAATTTGAAGTGTTTTGGAACCCGAAGATGGCGTACTGACAAGCAGGCGGCCATTTTCCATTTGCATTTTCGTTTTCCCGAGAGAAGAAAGCGCCAATGCGGATGGATCCCCAATGGTAATGGTTCCCGTCAGGGTTGAATCATTCATGCCGGAAGCCTTTGCTGTTACGGTATAATGATAAATGGCCTCAGCGCCAGTGGCCGTCCCACTAATGGTTAAAACCTGGACTTCAGTGCCATTTTGCGTAAGCGTGGATGCGGTCGCTGTTAAACCAGTGCTTTCAAGTCCAGAAACCGTAATGGAATCTGCACTATTTGACTTGAAAATGATATCCCCAATCGTTCCTTCTGGATCTACACTCTGAGTTGTATCCCCTGTCGATTGTCCCGAGAGTCTCAAATCCACAGTAGTCGAGTAGAGGGCACTGGAGGAGGAAACGGCAACACTGCTGGAGGAAGAGCTCACGCTGGAACTGGACAGCGAGGAGCTGGAACTGATACTAGAAGAGCTGCTCGAGGAGGAACTGCTCGAGGAAGAACTACTCGAGGCTGTAGTGGTACAGCCTTCTGCAGAGGCATCATAAACCGAGGTATTGGACAGACCGGTGTAGCAGTATGGATAGCGAATTATGCCGTGCTGGGGCGCATATCCATCCCACTCATAGAGAATGTCTCCCATGGAACCATTCACTTCCACTGCCGCACTCCCCGATGGGAATGTTACAACGGTATTCCCATTATAGAGACGCTGAACGCCTCCATAATTTGTGCTTGATTGATATTTGTTCCCAGATTTGTACCAATAAAAAGGAATAGTGTAGGTGTTGTTGGTTCCAAAACTAGAAGGCTGAACTTCAAAGGCCGTGGAGTAATTACTATAGGCCGGGGATTGATTCGCAAACACTAAAAAATTGCCGGCATTGGTCATTCCATAAGGCACAACACTAGCACCATGAACGGCATTCGTAATATAAGAAGTCCCGCTGGCTCCGTAATTGCTGGGGTTTCCCCACCGGAACAGGATGCCTCCACCCTTGCCATAGGTTCCTCCAGATGTTCCGGCCGCCTCGGAAGTTGAAGTCGAATGATCGATCACGAGCATTTCTTCTAGCGCATGGGAACTAATGACAATTACATCGCGCGTGGAGTCCCAGGCCAAGGAATTAAAATGCAGGGCATCCTCCGAGGAGAACAGTCCAGAATAAATTTTGCTCGAATCGCTTTGGGTTGTGGTCAGATGATCTTCCGCATCCCATTCCCAGACGATGGAACCACCGATTGGGTCATATTCCATCACATGTTCGCTACAAATCGAACTGACACTGCCTCCAGAAATGGACGTGGACACATAGCCCAAGATCAACCAGTGTCCATTCGGCATAGTATTAAAGGCGTGATGGAAGGTACTGACGTTCAGAGTAGAGGCAGACACGGAACGCAATGTGGTTCCTGTCCAGGAAATTTCCGTCAGAGTCGTCCAGGGCGCTCCATAGGAGCAAGAAGACGTGGTCCCGTTCATTCCGCCGCCGCCGCCGCTGCTACTGCCACTCCCATAAATAAGAGTTGCGCTATCGGTGAGATAACCGGCATAGCCGCCCACGCTCCAACTTTTTAACGAATTCTCATCGTTATCCAGCAACTGTGTGCCGTTACTTGAAACAACCAACGTTGCGCCTGTCATCATCGTGGCGGCCGGACAGTAAACCATCAAGCCTGCCAGAGCAAGGCCTCCAATTAGGGATTTCATGTTTCTCTCCTTTATCTGTTTTGTAGCGTGAACACCTGACTCTGCCCCGCGCTCGTGACGCGCAACAAAATCAAACCCGTAGGCAGATCTAAAACCAAAGCCCCTCGAGAGCCATCATACCGTTGTATTCCACTTCTCCGTCCAGAGACTTGGAACCATTCCACCCGGCAATGGCCTAGATTTTCCATTCCAGACAAAATCCAATGCCGCCCTTCCCGTCCGATCGCTAGAGATGAATTCTTTTGGGTAGCAACAACGGGGAGGATATACTCATCAGGCAAAGCACTGGCGACCTTGCTCAGCAACACCGAGTCCCGATATTGGGAAAACTCAATTAAACCGGGAATGATTTCTGTGGAGGAGGCCACATAAATGGCCGTCTGATTACTATCGAACGCGCCGATGCTATAAAATTTATTCGTGTCCGCCTCAACGGAGGAGCGGATCAGGGCGGAAAGAGTATCGATAGCCTTTTGCACAGAGTCCGTGGCTGCATATCCATTCACCATTTCCCGAATCCACGCTAGGTAGCGATAGCGAAGGGAATCACAGGCTAGAACTTTTCGATTTAAAGGACGACGGGATAAGTTATTGATGCTCACTGGGTCTTGCTCGTAAACATCCCAACCATTGCTGTAACCGCCAAAGGTGAGATTCATATCCCAAGGAAGGAAATACATAAGCCCGTCGTCACTCAGTTGGTACATATAATAATTGCGGGCAGAGCCGGTATAGGAATCAAAGTGGGACATGACCATGTTAAACGCCAAAAATTTGGTCACATTGGTTTCGTCCAGATAGGTGGAACTAACATCGCAAAAATTGGTGTCCGCAATGGAATCCATCGCATAGACAAACTTGATGAACCCGCTCCAATCGTTGGCATCCTCATTGGTCTTTAACTCATAGCCGATGCTGTCAGAATAATAGGTTGGATCGGAACCGCCGTATTGCAGAGAACCGCCACCATCCCCAGCTTTGAACAGGTTCATGCTGTCGTTTTCAAACCAGTTTCCAATGAAAATTTTGTCTTCTTGTTCGACCTGGGTGTATAGGCCGATTAACGTGTCATTGAAGCTAATGTTTGCATAATTGGCTCTCGGTGCCGGCATGTACTGGCGCGCAATATCATAGGCGATTTTTTCACGCAAGAAGGTAGGGTCCCCATAGCCATTGCTGAAGTTTAGGACCTTTACGCCATAATATTTCTGTCCGCTCACAAACTCATTGAATTTGATTTTCAGGGGCTTCTTCGGGAATGGTGAGTCTGCATAGGATGAGTTCCCCTTGTAGCGGATACCCACGCTGTCCAATGTGGTCGTCCCATCACTAAATTTGGCTAGTACGTAGCCGGAATCGGCTTCATAATTCGCCTTTAATTCTGACTGCCATGTTGTGCTATAAAACGTCAAATTGTAATTTCGCACAGGACTGGTTGCGAACAGGGTATCCGAAGACTCTGCCGCTAGCACAGGGACTGCGACAATCGCAATACCAAAGAAACACGCAAGAAACTTTTTTGACATAATAAGCATCTCCAAAACATAGGTTTAACCCGAATCATCGACTGTGGGAAAGGAATATATATGCTCCCTCGTGGGAGAGCATCGCCTTTTTTAGAGGCCGTTTTCAGAATGCGGAATTTTTTGCAAATAGAGGCTTTTAGCGACGCAATTCGTTCCAATGGGATAGGATTTTGTCCGTAAACGCCTGTGGGCTGAATCGAGATAGCTGTTCTGAGACCAAGGGGGAAAGGCTCTTTCCAGAATGAAGCCTTGCGGACAAGGCCCGTTTCCAAGTCATCAAATCCATCGGATCCAAAAGATCCGAAATGTTGGGCAAGATTTCCGCCATGGCCGAGGTGTTTGATGCAATCACAGGGGTCCCGCAGGCCAGCGACTCCAGAGCGGGGTAGCCGAAGCCCTCCAGAAAAGAAGGCAGGAGGGTCACATCTGCCATGCTGTAGTGTTCGCGCAATTCTTCCAGAGATAGTCCTTTCCGATGGATGACGTTGCCTATGCCCTCTGTCCGCATTCGTTGTTGAATCCACGGAGAAGCTTGTCCAATGCGTACGAACTGAAGCTGGGGGAATTCCCGTGCAAGGGAGAGAACCATGGGTATGTTTTTCCTGGGTTCATCAAGCGATAGATGCAGAACGACTGGACGCTCCGGGTCCTGTTCCCATTTTCGTTTAAGCGATGGAGCATCCTGAGTTAGCGGATAAAAGTCCTTCGGATCCACTACGCAACCGCAAATGGTTTGCGGTCCATGCAATGAGAAGGCTTTAGTTGCTTCCTGGTGGGTCCATTCAGAATTAAAGAGAAATCCATCCACATGGTCGCATTTTTGAATCCAAAAATGATTGATCAGACGGAATTTGAGACTGTGGGGATATAATGTTTCCGCGAAGGTGTCGTGGACCATCAAGCTTAGCTTGGCTTTAGGCGTCTGCTGGCGCAAAAAGGGAACAAGAAATCCTAGTTCTGGCCGGATCAGGATTACCCAATCCGGGGAGGATGCGTGCAACATTTGATGCAATCCACGAGGAAAAGACCAGCGGCCCAGCAGGCGCCCCTTTGCCCAAAGCACTGGGTCGGATTCCTCCTGTGTTCCATGAGGAAAATCTTGAGGGCAGGCTAACCAGAGGATTCGAGCATCGAAGGCCTCTTGCAAGGCTCTGCGAAAAGAAAGAGCCAGCCGCCCAAAACTAGTTTTTGCACTTTTGTCACAAAGGATAAGAGCCCGTTGTCGCATCAGAATTGCACCAGACGAGATTTCCATGAATTTCGGGAGGATCGCTTCCAAGCGACAAGCCAGGTGCCTGTAGGCAAGTTGGATAAATCCGTCATTGTTCCCAACTGAGGCGCTGACCAGGACCGTCCGGTAAGGTCGAATATCACCACCTCTGAGGGAACCGCGTTCCACAGAAGCGACGTTTCCCGTTGGACAAAGGATAAAGTGTTATGCGTTTCCGGCACGTTGAATGTATTCGTAAAAATGGTGTCCGTGCAGGTGCTAGAAAATTGTTCATCCATCCAGGCCAGGCGGTGCTCCAGCCAACTGCGCAAGCTGTCGATTTCCGCTTCCCAGGTTCCCCCGATATAGGCGTTGGGGTAAACGTACGTGTTTAGAATCGGCCAGCGCTCAAAATTGTGAGCTGCAGCACTGTCCACCACATCCACCAAGGAATCTAAGGTGGCGAATAGCCGTGTGTCGGACCAAGCTTCAGAACGCAAGCCCTTCCAACGGCAGTTTAATATTTGCTGGAATGCCGGTTCTTCTGCTAAACGCTCCCACCAGTCGGGTCGCTGAAATTGATCTGTAATGGTCACATCGTAGGTCCAACCCTCTGGAGACGCACCATTGTAATAATTGGCGTTCCCTGCGGAGATATCCATATCCCATACAGGGCCTGCATGGAGCAACGGATCCCGGTCATCGCGATTCTTATAAAAGAAGGTGCTGAGACGATAGGCGTCCACGTTGCGGATCAGTTCTTGATGTAGGATGTAATCCGCAAAAGAACGTGTGTCGATCCAAGCGGGGTAACCTGTTGCGGGATCCGCGAAGCTGTCTCCCATCATCATCGCCTCGAAATCATTGACATATCCTTCGATATAATCGAGCTGTTCCGGGCCGATATTCTTGTATTTCGGATAATAATGTTGATAGTACACGCTGGATTTTTGGGCGCTGTACCAGCCGTTCGCATCTTCGGGATGGTCGATGCGTACAATGTATCCACCTGTCAGAGAATCTCCGGCGATATCGTCGCTGTCCAGTTTGGCGACAGGAACCCGCAGAGAGTCGCGCATGATTCGTTCTACCAACAGGTATGTGCCTTGATAGACGCTGTCTAGCATGAGTTCGCAGAAATGAGTCCGCGGGGCGTATTGTCCTGTTGCCGCAGCTAGGGTGTAGCCCAATGCATTGCGAATCAGGCTCTTATCATTATAGTTGGCCACCAGGATCCAGCCCGATTCCGCGGACATTCCTAGCAGGGAGGCTTTGATTTCTTCACCAGCACTGTCTCGGAGTTCCAGACCGTAGCATTTTTTGTCAAACTGTAGCGTGCTTTGTCCGTGGTATTCGATCCCGGCGTAACCTGAATAGGAGTTCCACTTTTCGTTGTAAAGATTGCCATCTGGATAGTCGGTAATGCCAAATTCCACCTGAATTTTATTGGAGTCCTGAATGGTCTGCCCATTGGTGTTGATATGGACCACGGGGATTTTGGAAATGCCTGTTTGTGCCAGAACCTGGGAGCAGAGACAACAGAAGAGGAGCAGGGGGATCGGCCGCATGTGCTGAAACTACTCTTTTTTTTCGCCCAATACCTGGTAGACCAAAATCGGCTCCTTGCGTCCCTTGATCTCTAGAGGGCCTCCCGCTTCGACCTTAAAATTACCCTGCAAACCATCCACCACGGACTGGGAGGCAAGGATCCGTGAAGGATAATCCCGAGAAAGGCGTTCCAAACGTGAAGCGACGTTAACCGCATCCCCAATTACGGTGTAGTCCATGATATGAGCGCTCCCGATGTTTCCGGCCACCACGATGCCGGAGTGAATGCCTACGCCCATCCGCAGTTTGGGTGCGTCGACAATTTCTCGGACCTTATTCATGGCTTGTTGCATTTCCACGGCGCAACGCAGTGCTCCTTCTTCTTGGCGCTCCAGGGGCAATGGTGTTCCAAAAAGGGCCATTAAACCATCCCCCAGCAGTTTGTCCACCACACCTCCATTGCGGAATACAGCTTCGGTCATGTATTCATAAAAGACGCTTAACAGATGCGCCGTGCGTTCCGGGCTTGCGGCTTCAGCGAAGGCGGTGATTTGCTCTATATCGCAAAAAAGGACGGTGACACGGCGGCGACGTACTTGAGAAACCAGGTCTTCCTGACGCATGATCAAATCAGCCAATTCCCTGGAGAGATATCGTTCCAGGGTTCCCAAAATGCGCTTGCGTTCCCGCAATCCCTCCACCATGCTGTTGAAGCGTTCCGCCAGACGTTCGAATTCGTCTCCGGTTTGGATGATGATGCGTGTATCGAGTTCCCCTGCGCTGACTTTTTCCATGCCGCGGTGCAAAATGCCTACAGGTTTGGCAATGTGTCGGGATAGGAGCCACGAGATGATTACCGCCGTTAGGATGACTGCGAGAATCACTAAAACGCACTGCAAAATAAAGGCGTTTCGCAGGTGGCGTAATTTTTCAAAGGTGATATCAACCCCGACCAATCCTACCGAATTCCCCGCGCTGTCTCGAATGGGCGCATAGCCGGACATAAACTGCCCCCATTTGTCTTGGGTAAAGGCAATATCATAGCTCGGCCGAGAAAAGCCTTGCAACATGGCGGGGGAATTCTCTCGTGCATTGTAAAGTTCTCCGACCTCGCCAGGCTTTTCATCCGGATCAATGACTCCGTCCCCATTTTCATCCTCGGGTTTCATGGGATCCACCACAAATTGGACAATGCCTCGGTTTGTGGTTTCTGCCGTGGGGGCCATGGTGTACACGAACCGAATTTCTGAATCATGTTCCTGGAAGGCCCGCAATTGAGAGGCGATGTGTTTCCAGGCTGGAGAATCTCTTCGTCCATCAGCCAGGACCTGCTGTAATTCATCAG
>DATIQS010000205.1:0-2863 GCA_035470605.1 Fibrobacteraceae bacterium | reverse complement strand
TTGGGTGCAATCTTGCATGTCGATGAGGATTATTCAGCATCCAAGCGCTGGCTGGCCATGGCCTGAAACCGCGAAAACAATTTTCCAGCAAGCCCTAATTATTCCTTCGAGGGCCTAACTGTTACTCCAGACGAAAATTATGCGGGTACACTAAATGTCGTTATTGCAGTAACAGATGGTACGGATACAAGTGAAACGGCAGTCGTCTCGATTCTCGTCAATTCAATACCGACTTCTTTTGCTTTTCTGCCTGCGAACCAGAAGGCAAATCGTCTTTTTGTACGAGTTGAAAATCATTCACTGCAAATCAATTACCAGACAAGTGACCCGGCGATTGTTGGGATTGAAATATACAGTTTGAGAGGGGAAAAAGTGGTTGTCCGATATCAGGGAAGACAAGAAGCGGGAAACCATTTCGTACAAATATCTGAAGAATTTCCGTCGGGCATATATATGGTCATGCTAAGTCTGAACGGCAAAAGAGCTTTCCAAAAGCAGATCGCAATTACTCGGTAAAGGGGTGTCTGTAAACGGTCGCCCCAAAAAGGGGGGGACTTAATTTGGCCCCAGGGGCCTACTGCTGACGCTATGGTTCGGTGGCATTTCCAACACGATCAGGAGATGATCTTTGGGGGTGTTCTTTTGGACTATCGGTAGACTTTTCCATTTGCACAATGGCGGAGGGATACAAAAGCCAGATAGATGAACCGAGGAGGGCAGGAAACTTCACGGGAAAAGAAGGACCTGCTGCTTGCTCGATTTCTGGCACATACCGATCCAGGTTTCGGCCTTGGTCGCGCTATCGACATCGCCGATTATTTGGACGCATCGTGTCGAGGCTAAGCCCATAGGGCTGGGGGTGACCCGACTCCACGTAAGGTGAACTCGTAGGGAGAGCCACGGGATATGGATCATAAACCTGTCCGGTCAATTGCGACCGTTAGGATCATAACTATTTGGACTTTTTAAACTGCGAAGTCTAGGATGAATCTCATTTCCCTGGCTGTCTAGTCCCCTCGCTCCAGATGAACTGGCTGCCATTGTCATAGGTGTAGCGGAATAGGATAATTTTTGCGCCATGCGAAGGAATATAGTCCTGCCGCAGCCCACGAAAAACGTCAAGTCGATGGCCCTGCAGGTCAAAAACCTCGGTACGGGAAACGTTCTGATTTTGGGGTTGCTGATTCTTGAGCAGAGAGGGACCTTCAGAGCTGGATGCGCTTGTCTCGCTTGAGCTCGATTGCGTCTCGCTGGAAGAGGATGCTGAGCTTGAGATGGAACTGCTTGACGAAAGGCCAGAGGAATTCGAACTTTTGGCATTGGAGGAGGTTCCACTACTGGATGAGGATGCATCGCATTCGAATGGCCCTAAATCTGGAGCGGCGCCTACATAAGCTTCACCGATGTTGGTTCCGACGTCGATCAGGTCACTGCCTTTGACAAGACGGAAGAGGGTTCTGTTCTGGATATTGCCATCCGCGTCTCGTTCTGATTTGGCCAGGGATGTGTCTAGGCTGACAAAGTCGTCGTTGCTAACCGTTGCGCTAAGATTCCATGAGTTTGTCTGTTCCGAGTCGTTGGCAAGGTCAACGTCGGCATCTAGAGAAATGTTATTGATGAGCGTATGTTGTTCTCCGGTCGCTTGATCCCCGGCCATTCCGAAATTGATTCCGTTGCCATAGGCGATGCTGTTGAGAATTGTGATCCCCCCCGTGTTGTTGTTCTGGTCGAAACCTTTGGATGGATTGCCGAAGGCGACGCAGCGAATCAATTTATGGTTCGCCAGACTATCGTTTCCCCCCATCTTGAAGCCATTGCCGTTGCCTACTGCCCCATAGCCCCAGACGTCAATGCCATTGCGGAAAGCCCAACTGTCCTCGATTTCCACGCTTTCTGGACTTTCATAGGCGTCGAAACCATCGTCGCTGTTTTCCCAGGCCCGGCAGCCTATGAACTTGTTCCCCGCCCCTTGTGTCTGTTTAGGGCCGAATCCATCCGCCATGGTTCCGCTCTTTTTGATGTCGTAGTTGCGGTAAGAGTCGCATTGGATTATGGTGGTATAGGAGCCTCCTTTGTTGATTTCCAACCCTGTGTTCCGGTTGTCATGGAAGGCGCAATTGCGGAATGTGTTGTGCGCTCCAGTGATATAGGCCCCTTGGTATCCTGCGCGGGTGATGGCGATCCCCTCAAAGGTCCAGTACGATCCGGTCACGTAGAACCCGAAGCTGTTCTGCTTCCACTCCAGGTCTGGAAATCCAAAATCGAAAATAGCCTGGGCAAAGCCAGGCGAACGGACGATGATCGGATTTGCGGCGTTCGCCATGACAGAAAAAGTGATGGTGTTCTTGGCCGATGAATCCGTGAAGGGGACTGTGTAGGTGCCCGCTGCGAGTTCCAGCGTGTCACCGGCTTCGGCCTCTGAAAAGGCGGTAGCATAATCCAAAGCCAGATCGCTGCTTGCACCACTATTCGAGGACGATCCAGATGGGGATATGTACAGGGTCCTAGCGAGAACCACGTTAGATAGCATCAATAAGCAACCAAAGGAAAATATTTTGATTTTCATGTTCTGAATATAAGAGCCTGTTGACGGGCATCGAAAGTGGGGGCTTTTTTGACATCACGAATGTTTGAGGCCATTGCGAGTGAGACTGATGCTTCTCCAAGGGGAAACAGGTAAAACGACCGGATGTCTACTTGGAGTAGGCGGGGGGCGGATTGATTAGTCCTTTAGGCAAAGAAACCGCGAGCATCGCGGTTTCAAAAACCACCCGCTAGGCGGGTGGGATTCATGCTTAAGCAAAAAGAGTGTCCAAGGTAGCTAGACTTTGGTTGTTCAAGCCGTCCAACTACCAAGGAAACA
>DATIQS010000204.1:0-4877 GCA_035470605.1 Fibrobacteraceae bacterium | reverse complement strand
ACCAGACGGGGATTAAGGATCCCGTCGGAATGAATGGGGTTCGTTTGGAAGGAGATGTCCATATTGTCACAGCGAATACTTCCTCCATTCAAAACATCTACAAATCGTTGGAGCGTTCTGGTATCAAAATTGCGGACATCGTTCTAGAACCTCTGGCTTCTTCCTTTGCTGTTCTGGAAAAGGATGAACGTGAACTAGGTGTGGCTGTTTTGGATATCGGTGGAGGGACAACTGACCTGGCCATTTTTATTGATGATTCTATTCGTTATACAAATTGTCTGGACCTGGGTGGTGAAAATGTTACGAACGATGTGGCGATGGGTATCAGTACCCCCAAAGAACGCGCTGAAGAGATTAAACGCAAATGGGGAACCTGTACGCTGTCTTCGTTGATTCGGGATGAATACGTGACGGTGCCTGGTGTTGCTGGACGGGAGGATAAACAGGTCTCTCGTGAGTTCTTGGCAAAAATTGTACGTGCGCGGATGACCGAAATTTTTCAATTGGTTTCTAAGGATATCCAGCGGACAAAACTACGCGATAAAATCGGCGCTGGCATTGTTCTTACAGGAGGCTCCTCCATGATCAATGGAATTGAGGAGCTTGCTCTTGAAATTTTTAATATGCCTGTCAAATTTGGACAGCCGAAAGGGGGCTCTGGACTTGCAGATGCGATTGGCTCTCCGATTCATGCTACAGGATTGGGGTTGGTTCTTTATGGCGTACAACAGATGCAACAGGAAGCTAAGGCTTCTAATTCCAGATTGTTAGGTAGCCCTCAGGGATTTAAAGATGTTATGCGGCGTTTTTTTGCCGCCTTGAAGAATTATGTCTAAACCAAAACAGGAGAACCCATATGTTGATCAAGATGGATGAGACATTCAAAAATGTCGCCCGGATCAAAGTTGTCGGAGTCGGTGGGGCGGGTGGAAACGCCGTAAACCGGATGGTGAAATCTGGATTCAGCGGTGTTGAGTTCATCGCCATCAACACGGATCAAATGGCTTTGGATCATTCCGAGGCGGACCTTCGTCTCCCCATTGGTTCCAAAGTCACCAAAGGTCTTGGTGCAGGAGCTCGTCCTGAACGGGGTTTTCAGGCGATCCAGGAGGATCGTGCTGCTGTAGCCCAGGCGCTGGAGGGGGCCGAAATGGTCTTCATCACTGCAGGGATGGGTGGAGGAACCGGAACCGGTGCAGCCCCTGTGGTCGCTGAAATTGCCCGTGAACTTGGTATTTTGTCTGTCGCTGTGGTGACTCGCCCCTTTGAGTTTGAGGGGCCTGTTCGTGCGCGCAATTGCAACGCGGGCATTGAAGCCCTCCGCAAGAACGTGGATACCATTATCATTATCCACAATCAGAAAATATTAGAGACGGCATCGCAAGACACACAGGTTTCACAAGCCTTTAAATTGGTCGATGACGTGTTGCTGAATGCGGTTCGTGGAATTTGTGAAATTATCCTGAATCATGGCAACATTCAGGTGGATTTTGCCGATGTGCGCACCATTATGGAAAATGGAGGCGACGCGCTTATGGGGACGGGTATCGCAGAAGGAGAGGGACGAGCTCTTGCTGCCGTAGAGCGAGCGGTCAAGTCTCCGTTATTGGATGATATCGATATCTGTGGTGCAGAAGGTGTGCTCGTAAATATTTCCCACGGGAAAGACTTTGGCATCTTGGAACTCAATGAAATTATGACCTATGTCTATAAATCCGTTGGAAACGAAAACGCGACTCCCAATATCATTTTCGGGCATGTGGAAAATGAAAGTGAGGAGATGCTTGGCAAGGTTGCGGTTACGGTGATTGCCGCTGGATTCAAAAAGGATGCTGGAGAATCGGAGGTTCAATCCACAGCGGTTCCAGAGAAAGTTCAGCAGGAGGTAGAGACTCCTGTCTTACAAACACCACCGCCAGTTCAAGAGTCCATCTCTGAGCCAGTCCCTGTCCTTTCGGCGATTTCTCAGGAACCCGCATACGAATCTCCACTGACAATGGAGCAGCCGAATCCATTCCAGAGGCCTTATCAGCCAGAATCCACAGTGGATGTTCGGAAATCTGTTTATCCTGAAGCTGAATTCCGTTCAGGCCCGACGCGTAGTTTGGATTCTGGTCGTCATGATGCCATATGGCATGACACTCGTGCCATTCCTCAGCAAGAACCGGTAGCGCAACGTCAACCTTCTGCGACAGGTAGTGCCAAAACTTATACATCATGGAATTTTGAGCCGTCTGCGGAAGAAGAACCAGATCGGGATGTTCCTGCATTTCTACGGAATCCAATTTCCGATGATCGCTCCATGCCTATGGATGATTTGCGTTAATTGCGGCTTCTGTGGAAAAGCAAAGCTCCTTGTGCCGGGTAGCTATTGTGCTATTGCGGCGCAAGGGCCTATTTTGGATTCACCAGCGGAGCGCAAGCAAAACCGTTTACCCAAATCTTTGGGGTATAGGGATTGGAGGAAAAGCGGAAAAAGGGGAGCCCATCCGTCGCTCCGCGTCGGAAACATCAACTTAGCTTCCGCAGTTGATTGGGTCGATAGCGGCCGTTCAGTTGGAACTGATTGTGCACAACTTTCCAAGTTTGTCAAGGCTACACAACTAAATAATTTGGGCTAAATTTGTCCCATTCGTAACCTTCAAGGAGACAAAATGTTGAAAAACTTGACCATTCGGATCACCTCGACCGCATTTGCCGCTGGGGTGCTTGCTCTGTATGTGTTTGGTGCTCTGCTGCTTGTGAATTTTGAAGTTCCGTTGTGGGCCTTGCTCCCCTATCTTTGGTTGGGTGCGACGTCATTGGTCATCAAAATGCATTTCGTAGGTATTCCCGGTTCCCATCGTTTTCATCAAGGATTTCTGAATTAGACGGGATCTCACAATCGAGTTCATTCAGCCCCTCACTCGAGAGGCTTTTTTTGGGGCTGCCTCTAAAATAGGTTAGCGACCATAGCCCTAAAAATGTGTCTTCCCTCAAACTCTCCCGCATCTCCTCTTTTTCTCCAGGCGAACGAGACCCTCGCTAGGGCTTGCTTTCTGTTCCCCGCCCACCCGCGCGATGTCGTCGGCCGGACCAGAGCCTTTGTTGGGCTCCTCTAAAAATTAATTTTGAGGCCATTTTGAGCGAGATTGATGCCCCTCCAAGGAACAACAGGCAAAACGAGCGGTTGAGCTTGCTCGAATACGGAGACATATATTTTCCTGTATACAAAATCTCTGGACGATTCTCGCCCTCCTGATATGCTAATTCAGCTTTAGTGGTTACTGGCACATATATTTGTGCAGAACTGCTGTCGTTCGGTTTGAAGGCGCTCTTTTAAAATTGTTTGCATTTCATGTGCAGATTTCTATGATAAATTCAACCTAGGTCCCGCAGTTGATCGGGGCGATTCGCCTGCGATTTCGCGCGTCAAGAAGGTTTTCGACCTCCATTCCTCCGCATCTTTTCTGGATGCCATTCGTAGGACGAAAAAATTGATTATTATCTCTGCGTATTTGAGGCGAAGGCAACAATGCTTATGAGTATGAGACATCGTCGATTCATGGCCTGGATGTTGGGGGTAGTTATGGCGTTTAGCGTCATTCCTTCCATTCTGAATCTGTTGGGGGTGGATTTCGGTCTTCATCATACGCCAGGGGGAAGCTCCACTCATGGTTTGTTACTGCTCACAATCCTTTTGTGGACGGGGGCAGGCCTCGCGATTTTTACATTCCTGCTTTCTTTTCTCCATTATTACCTGTATCACGATGAAGTGGTCCCCGTCATTGGCATTTGTATGCTTTGGGGGGGATTTGCCGACATGTTTCAGACGTTGGCTGCGGATCGATTTATCGAATCCTCAAACGATGAACCCCTTTTTATCCCTCTAACCTGGGCCATTGGGCGGTCTTTTGGAATATTTCTTCTCTTATTGAGTTTGATGTTACTTATGGTTCGCAAGAGGCACTCCTTTCCTGCGAATTCCCCCCGTTTTTTTGGCTTATTGTCCCTCGCGTTTGGTTTCGGGGCTTTTGCTATCGTGTATTTGCTATCCAACATCAGCGATCTACCTGAACTTGTATTTCCCAATCTATTGATCTCACGCCCCTGGGACATGCTTCCCCTTTGTATTTATGTCATTGCCGGAACTTGGGTTTTCCGTAAATTTCACTTGTATCGTATGGATGGCCTTTCTTATGGCCTTTGGGTGAGTGTTATTGCGGATATCGCGGCTCAAATTCATATGGCCTTTGGTTCTACAGAGCTTTTTGACAATCACTATAATTTGGCTCACTTTTTACAGTTGGTCTCTTATTTCGCTCCGATGTTTGGATTAATTCAAGACCATGTGGATGCTCATGAGCGTTTGGATGTTGCCGCAATGGAACGAGAACAATCAGAGCGAGAACGGCGTATGCTGGTCGCCTTGGTGGATAACACTTCTGAGATGGTCGCTTTGATCAGTGCTCAAGGGGAGATCAGATATTGCAATCGTTTCATGATTCAATCGTTAGCGATTCCGCCACAGGAACGGTCTGGCTTACCGTTTTCCAAAGTAGTTCATCGCATTAGCGACAATACCAGCATTTTACGTAATTTATTTGAAAGAGCGTTTCAGAACGGGCATAGTTTTGGGGAAATTGAACTTGTCTCTCGGGATGCTTCCAGGTTGATTCCTGTTGAGTACAGTTTATTCCCCGTAATTTCCTCTGTGGCCAACGTAACCATGTTTGGTTTGGTGATGCGGGATAACACTGCTAGACGGCAGATTAGCGAGGATCGGGAAAAGCATGAAAAGACTTTACGCAGTCTGATCAGTCAGCGGACTGCGGAGTTGGCTCAGATGAATCGCAAAATGCAACATGATCTTCAAGAACGGAAACGTTTGGAAAATC
>DATIQS010000203.1:0-5768 GCA_035470605.1 Fibrobacteraceae bacterium | reverse complement strand
CTGGAGCAGTTGGTTTGTGCTGCCCTGGCGCAGGATTGTCCCTACCCAGAAGTGCACCGCTATTTAGACGGAGAAGCCTCGCGCCTCGCGCAGCTGTCCACAAGAATCGCACACCTGTTTGAGGAGTACGAATACAACCGTCCCAGTGTCTGGGATGCGACACATCAGCGCTGGGCGGTTCATGGGGTGGACGCGCACTGGTTACAAGGCGATTCCTATTTCACTCACCCTCCTACGGAAAATGAGCGGTGGCAAATGGACCTGTACCGCCGCATTTTCGGTACGGGGGGCTCACTAGGGCCACAAAGCCACAGTCTTTCACTCCCGCGTCTCCACCGTCTGCGGCACGACGCAGCCTCGAACGATGCAGGCCAACCCTGGGATCCTCACGTCGGCCATGTGTTTCTCTTCCAGGTGTCCCAGATCAGCCACTTTCACCGCAATCTGTTGCTAGAGCTTTCCCAAATTCCAGGATCGGAAATGGAGGTTCTACTGACCAATCCCTGCGCGGAATTCTGGGAGGACGTGGATACGAGTCGTTCCCGCAAGTCCGCACGCACCCGTTGGAGCAGCCAAACCCCTCTGGAGCAACGGGGAATCGCCCCCATGTCTACCCATGAATACAACCAGGATCATTTATCTTACGATAGAGCTCCCGACCATGAGCTTTTGCGTCTTTGGGGGCGCACGGGGAAAGAAAGCGTCTCTCTTTGGTGCCAGGCGGTTCAATACGATTTCACCTTCCATGCGGCGGAACGCGGAGAGCCAGCGACCATGTTGGAATTTCTGCAAGACTCTCTGTTGCATCGCGATGACAGCCCGATTCCTCAACCACCCGAGGATTCCTCTCTAGTTCTAGCTAACGCACCCGATCTAGGACGCGAAGTGGAAGCGGCGCGCGATCAGATTCTCCTCCTGATGCAGCAGGGGGTTATTGAACGCCTAGACGAGGTTGCAGTTTATCTGCCAGATCCTGACCTGTATTTGCCACAGTTGCATCGTGTATTTGGGGCTTACGCTCCTGGAGACCCCGGATTCATGCCCTATGCCATTCTCGGTGGTTCGACAGGAGATAGTTTGTTTGCCCAAGGCCTTCGCCTGATGCTTTCCTTGGTCGGAGGGCACTTTTCCCGGGCCCAGGTTTTCGCTTTTCTTCGCAATCCCCTGGTCCGCGCTCAACTGAATCTCGACTTGTCTCAATTGGAAGTCTGGGAATCTTGGGCGGCAGCAACGGGAGTCTTCCGCGGCTTCGATGCCGCACACCGGCGACAGATGGGGGACGAAGGAGCCCTTTGCAGCGATGTCCACACCTTCGGACTGGGTATGGCCCGTTTGCTATTGGGAAACCTGGCTGCAGGTCCCGTCGAGCTCGGTTACCAGCTCGGATTGGAGGATAACCGGATTCTTCCTTACCGGGATATGGAATCCAGCGACTCCTGGCTTATGGAATTTTTCTGCGCAACCCTAGAACGCTTGTATCGGGATTGCCATACGCTTCAGATGGAGGTACAAAAACAGAACTGGCAAACCGCGATAAGCGCCACCCAGCGCCTCGTGGAGGATTGGCTGACTCCGTCCTTGCGCGAGGCTGAATGGAATGTGGTCGCAGAGGCCCGCTGTCGTGCGGATTTCCTTTCGCTTCTGCCTGATTTGCTCTGGCAATCGACGCTGGGACTCCGTCCTGGACCGGCGGACTTTGCGGAATTCCAGGCACACGTCCTCACCTGCCTTCCCCCGCAATGGTCAGCGGGAAGCGCGCGTGCCTGGTCTGGTGCACTCACATTCGCTCCCTTACGCGCTGGGCATATCCTTCCCCATCGCGCCATTCTGGTGCTCGGACTTGAGGCCTCTGTTTTCCCCGGGACCCGAAACGAAAGCCCCTTGGATCTTCTCTCTCTACGCCGCATCGTTGGAGACACCGATCCCGTGCAAGACGGGCGCTTTGCCTTTCTGGACCTATTGCAAGCAGCAAGGCAACATCTGTATCTGTCTTACTGCGGAGAGGATATCCGCAAAGATGCAGAACGCCCCCCCTCTAGTCTTTTGCTGGAACTCCAGGCTTTCCTACGCCGATTTCTGGGGGCCGAAGTTCCATGCGTACAAATGAAAAAAATCCCCCTCCTTGCGTATCGCAGTGACGAAAGCTGCCTGGATCCACTGGACGCCAGACTACGCACCTTGGAAAAAGAAGGCCCTCCCACCAAAGCCTGGTTTCGCTTGCCTCTCAAGCACTCTTCCACACCGTCTCTAGAGCAGCCGAGTCGGAGTATTCGAACCACGCAAGAGGCCTTACGCCTATTCTTCCGTAATCCCCTGGAATTTCATTTAGCGCGCCGTTTGGAAATGCCGCGAGACAATAAAATCGACAGCCAAAATGCATCGGACGAGCCTCTTTCTCTGGAACGCCCCTTACTGGCCTCGCTGCAAAAAAGCGTAATTCTGTCCATGCTACAGCTCCTTTTCCCTGCACAACCGGGAACCTGTAATGAAGGACTCTTACGCGATGCAGCCCGCAAAAGCGTTCAGCAAACCTTTCTGGATGCGGCCCGCAAAGGCGCAGCCCCAGAAGCACAATTCGCTGACGCTCTTGCCATGCAACTCGAACAATGGGCCCTAGATCTGGTGCCCCGTCTGGCTCAACTCCAAATCAGCTTCCCCAATCACAGCTTATCACTGGGGGATCAAGGATCGCTGGCACTCCCGTTATCCGAAGGAAGCTCCTGCCTTGTTCTGCTCCGACAAGAATGGACTTTGCGCCCTCGCGTTTCCGACCCAGAATTCGCCATCGGCTTGATTGCATTCCCAGCGTCCGGCGTAGCGGCGGACAACCCGGACCTCTGGATCGATTGTTCTTTACAATGGCTAGCCCAGCAAAAGTCAGAGGCCTCCATCCGAAATACCGCCGTTGATCGCGCAACGTCAACCACCACGAATCTCACGGCGGCATCAAAGATCGTCGCCATACAAATTAACCGCAAAGATGGAGCCCTTTCCATGCAGGCCTTTGCTCCTGCGGAAGTGGACAGGCCCAGACGTGAGTTGTCTGAATTGTTACAGGATATGCTGCTTGATCAAAACGCAGAGCACCTCCCAGCCGCGGCACTCCGTAGCTTGAAAAAAGTACAAGGCATCACCGCGGAGGCGTTAGAAGAATCGCTGGCCTCGGAATTTCCTCCGTATACCTGCTATTTGCCTGCGTTTGCGCTCACCGAAGCACGGATTCCCGACGATGAAACGTTATCGATACTCATCCCTCGGCGTTTTTCCTCCTTCCTGGAATGGGGGCGCGACAATGGCTGATCTCGCCTCCCAAATCGACCTCCGAGAACATGGGATTATTGAAGCCCATGCGGGGACTGGAAAAACCCACACGATCGTGGAACTGACGCTACGGATCCTACAGGAAAATAATTCTGGGCGCCTCACCCATATCCGCGAAATTCTGCTGGTCACTTATACGGAAAAAGCGGCTGCGGAATTGCGCGCCCGCATTCGCCAAGGTCTGGAGAAACGGATTACCACCCTATCCAACCAAGGGGAAAACCCGAAAAACGCCGTGCTTGCGGCCCATCTTTCCGACTGTCTAAACAATCTGCACGAAGCCCTCATCGGAACAATCCACGGCACATGCTTACGGCTGCTGCAAAGTTACCCGTTCGAGACCGGGATGTCCTTTCAAAGTCAAATGGTGTCGGATCGCACCGGGCTGGAAGAGACGCTACGAGACTGTCTGCGCCAGGATTGGCAAGAGGAAAAAACGAAAATTCCCTGGGCACTGGATTTCCTTCGAAAGCGGCAAATTGCTTGGACAGAACAGGATTTCCAACTGGTCATTGCGACCGCCAACGCGCTGCTTGACCCGAATGCGCAACTATCGCGGGCTGCAGCAAAGGGACAAACCCTTTCCGAATTGTACCAGACGTGGTTGTCGTTCCAGGAATTTTCTCCCGAACTAAAACAGGATTTTGCAGACAAGCTCAAAGTCGTCTGTGACCGAATCGGAGAGATTCTACAGAAGCCCATCGGTTTCGATGAGGAACGCCTTCAAGTGCTACGGACGATTCAGGCGCAATGGTCTGCAGGAACGGCTGTCTCCGAGCAGAATCCGACTGCATTCCGCAAGCGGGATCAATTCGGCCGGAAAAAATTGTTTACTCAAGCCTCACGCAAGCACCCTAAAACCCAAGCGCTACAAGACGATCTGGAAGCAGTGGCTCAGCATAAACGGGTACACCAACTAGAGGACGCGGAGCAGTTTGCACAATGGGTCCATGCCGCTCTCATTTGCGATGCCGCTGAAATTCTACGTGACCGTTGGCAAGAGGAAAAGAGACGTCAGGGATTGATTTCCTTCCAGGATATGCTGAACCTGCTACATCAGGCGATTCAAGCCCGCCCCTCCTTCCGCCAAATTCTTCGTGCGCGCCTGCGCTATGGGATCATTGATGAATTTCAAGACACAAGCGCTCTGCAATGGGAAATTTTCAGAAGGCTCTTTCTCGAAGACGATCATGGGCCTCGTCTCTATCTGGTTGGCGACCCCAAACAATCGATCTACTCGTTTCAGGGAGCCGATGTACGCAGCTATCTAGCCGCCCGGCAACAAATTGCCAAGGTTTATTCCCTACGGGATAACTATCGTTCCCTTCCGGCAACCATCGAGGGTTACAACCAAGTTTTACAGACAAACGCCGACTCTGGGGGCTGGTTTGGGGCCATTGGGATTTCCTATGACCATCCGGCAACATCCCCTCCGCGTCAGGAGGCTTGTCCGCTTCCTTCCGATCCTCCCTGGTTGACAGAGGCCCTATACCACCCAGTCCAGGTGATTTCCCTGGATGGGAAAGCCAATGTGCGCAAGCATCAACTGGCAGAAGCGGTCGCACGAATTGTACACGCCCTCCATGGCCGATCCCTCCCAGTGCCGAATGGCCCTTCTTGGAACATGGAGCCCCTGCAATATCACCATTTCGCGGTTCTGGTCGAAAAGCACAGTCTGGCAAAATCCTTTCAAGAAGAATTCCAGCGGCAAGGAATTCCCTGCAGCAAATATCACATGGGCGGGCTCTTTGGATCGGACATGGCGCTGCACCTGCGTGCCTTATTCGAGGCAATCATCGCTCCTCCCGAAGAAGCAACCACCCGGCAAGCGGCACTGCTCACTGTTTTTGCCAACCGCGCCCCAGAATCCCTTGATGTACAAAAAGATCTAGCGCCCGAATCTCCTTGGAGTCAGGCTCTGGCTCACTGGGCTTATCTGGCCGAGGATTTCCACTGGGCTCGTCTCTTCCGCGATATTCTCCAGCGGACGCGCGTTCGAGAACGATTGGCGGGCCTATTGGATGGGGATCGACAACAGGCGGATTTGCGTCAGATCATGGACTATGCGATTGATTTTCTCTATCGCGACAATACGGGTCTTTCCACCCTGGTACAGCATTTGCGCCGTCTGCAAAAAGGCAACGAGGAGGCCGGACAGGACCAGGATCTTCTGGCCAAGGAAACCGAACAGTCTTGCGTACAAATTTTGACTATGCACGCCAGTAAGGGACTCCAATTTCCAATTGTCTTTCTAGCTACAGCAGGCAGCGATTCCCACATGCGCCACTTGGCATGTTGGACCGACGCACAACAAAAACGACAGGTGCAACCACGTCCTCATGCCCTGGACCTCCCTGGAATGAATGACGCAAAAACCGCAGTGCGCCAACAAGCCGCCGAAGAACGCCGCAGACTGCTCTATGTGGCCCTGACCCGTCCACAGACCC
>DATIQS010000202.1:0-5880 GCA_035470605.1 Fibrobacteraceae bacterium | reverse complement strand
CGGTATCGGAAAAACCACAGCGGAAGGGCTACGCAACGCCGCAAAAAAAGTGGGACTCGGCCAATGGGAGACTTTGCAACAATTGGTACAAATTGGAGACAAAGTCGGCACCAAGCTCCAAGCATTCCATAACATGGTTCTTTCCTGGCGCCAGGCCCTGGAAGAAAAATCGCCCCTCCCTCTTTTATGCGAAAAAATTCTCGCTGACACCCACTACGTAACTTGGTTGGAAGAGGACGACAAGGATCAAGCCGAAGAGCGCTCCGCCAACATCGGCGAACTGGTAAACGCTCTGCGTGAATTTGAGGAAGAACACCCCGAACAAGGCCTGGAGCAATTTTTACAGGAAGTTGCCTTGCTTTCTGACGCCGACAAAAAAGTGGTAGAAGGACAAAGCCGAGTAACCCTGATGACCGTTCACATGGCGAAGGGGCTTGAATTCGACCAGGTATTCATTGCTGGCTGCGAAGAGGGCATTTTTCCTCTAATCCGCCGAGGCGTCCTTTCCAACCAAACCCCCTCTGAAGCGAAATCCCAGGAAGAAGAAGAACGCCGTCTCTTCTATGTGGGCGCCACCCGCGCGCGCAAAAAATTATCTCTATTCTCCGCGACCCAACGTTTCTGGCAAGGCACCGTTCAACCCTTTCGCGAATCGCGATTTCTAGAGGAACTGGACGAAAACGTGGTGGAACGCATGGACTTAGGAGGAGGCTCCAGCGGATCCACACGAGGTCCCTCCTGGGGAGGGCAATCCTCTGGTGGAAATTTTGCTCAACGCAGCTTTGGTTCTCGGCAAACTCATCATGGCGCGTTTGGTGGTGGATACGCACAACGGTCTAAAACCATCCGCAAGGTGTATCCCGGAGGCATTCCCGATCCGGATGCACAATCCAACACACCGGTCCGCGAAGTGGTATACGATGAGGCCCCAGAAGAAGGTCTACAAGCTGGGGCAATGGTACGCCATGCTCGCTTTGGCTTGGGTTTAGTGCGTGCAGTGCAAGGAAACGGTCCCGATTCCCGCATCGACGTGGAATTTCAGGACGGGGTGGTGCGCAAGCTAGTGCTCAAGTATGCGAATTTAAGTTTGGTGCAAAGAGAGTAACGTACACGTTATAATAACGTGCAGGCCTTTTCACTCCACCAACACCGTTCGGGTTTGAGGCGTTCCGTTGCGAGGGACCCAGCGCACGATCCAAAGGCCAGCAGAGGACGCATTTAGAACGGCAGCCCCTGAAACGACGGTTGTGCGTGAATGCAAACGGCCATTCAAGGACAGGAGCTCCACGGAGCCATCCGTTGCCCACACATGTACCTGCAGACCCTGACTATACACTGACCAGCCCTGAGCGGTTTGCGACGGAAGCAACGGTGTAACGAGTGTATCGTCACCCATGTAGTGACGTGTGGCAGTACATGTCGCCGTGTCCACTGAATAGAGCCCTCCATAGCCAGCCATCCACAAAGTCCCATCAGGGGCTAAATCCATATCGAAGAATAGACGAAGATCATACGGAGACGCCGTACATAGGACAGAGTCCCCTACCACGTGCTCAATGCCCCCTGTACCTTTGCCGAAGAAACAGTTGCCTGCCTCAGGGCACACCACTTCGATGGGAACAGTGGGATATGCCCCCACGGACCAGCAAGAGCTCAGCCATGTGGTATCCTGATAACAGCCCGCATGATCAGGATGCAGCGGATCCCCACCATCGTAGACAAACTTCTGTGACTGCAAGAATACCACATGCGAATCCATGGCCGCGATGTAACGCACCGACCAGCCCAGATTACGGAAGGACCACACGCTGTCCACCGAACGAACCCAAACCCCTGAGTCTGTGCCAGCCCACAACTGCCCCTCGAAGTCCAGAGCCAGAGAACGCACGGGACCAGACGAGAGCTCTTCTGGGAGGCCGGCCAAGGTGTCCACGCTATAAGTCGAGATATGAATTAGGGCCAATCCGTTATTACGTGCCACTAGCAAACTATCTGGGGAGATCAAAAGAAAATCACGAGCCCCCTCATAGTCATCAGACTCCACCTTGGGAAAGGTTAACGAATTGTCAGTAACGGAGACAAAATAAAGTCCAAAAGCAGTGCTATCCATCAAGTCATAATAAGGGCCCATTTCTACATCCAAAAATGAGTTTCCGCCCAAATACATCAAAACCGCTGTAGCGTCCCCATTGTAGAAATCCTCCCCCTGGGCATTCTGGCAAACCATGAACTGACTCAAATCACTTTTCGTGAGGCTATACCCCGTGAAGTAATAATAGTCTCCAACGGATTCGGACTCAACAGCAGTGATTCCATAGGCTCCAATGCTCCCGGCACAAACATTACCCGCACTGTCCGCCGCCACCGCTGTGTACCATGGGGTTGCCCCGGCAATAGACAGACCGAGCAACAAGGCGGCCACGGGGTGAACGCTGACGCGATGTTCTTTCTCTTGACAGAATAATGCCATGTTGTTCATTCTTCGACCTCCGCGTTGCCATAGATGCGCACACCTGTTGCATTATACACCTCCACCCTCTCGTTCTCTATCATTTCCTGCGTTACCGCTTTGGATGGATCATCTGTTCGGTCCCACTCTCCCCAATCCGCTCGGCGGAGTCCAACCAAAGCCTCCACACTGTCCTGAGGCGCCACGCCATTCCCTGTATAGGTGAGCAATAAGCACCAATCTCCATTGCCCAGGCTATCCAGCACCAGATTGAAAGCCCCCTGCCACAGCAATGGGGTGGCTAGAGCACTGTCTTCATGGAAGAAATACTTGAGTACAAACCCCGAAAGGCTATCCCCTAGATTCACCAGCCGGAGACGAGGCGAGGTCCACTGCGTATCATAATACTTGTCATCCGCCGTCATCACGCGTACCGAATCCACGCGACCGATATCCTCTGCCAAAGAATCCGGCGGCAGCGTCCCCTGTAGAACTTTATTTGCAGAGTCGAACAACACCACTCGCGGATTATTTCGAAAGGAGGTACCAGAGAGCCACGACCAGTCGTTGGTCTTGTCCAGTGAAACCCAGTTGGGATAATGCACCCCAATGGAGGAGCCAGGATCGTAAGGCAAAGAATCACCAGGAGCTAACGCGATGCCCGCATAATCCAACTCAACGGCGTAAAGGCTTCCCCCCAGGTGCACGAGATTCACCGAGCAATCCGCAGACCACCAATCCTCCACCACAGGTGTCAGTCCGTATTCCGTGGAGAAATACCAGCGAAGGCGAAAATCACGCAGGGTGTCTGGACTGGTGTTTTCGAGGCGCAAGGCTAATTGGGTGTATGTCCCCGAGGCTGAGGCCTGGTCCGCACTCTGAATGATCGCACGCTGGATGGCTCGATCAGCGGAACTCGCCTTGCCCAAACCGACGGCCCAATTTGTCGGTTCGGAGGCTGTATCCACCAGTTGAACACGGAAGCCAGCTCGCACCTGTGCTTGAGAGAGAATATAGACCTCATAACCCGCACGCGCCACATAGTGGGGCAGGCTATCAGGTAGGCTCCAAGAACCATTGCCAAGGGAAACACGCATCCGAGGTCTTGCGCCCACGCCATCCGCCAGACGCAGAAGAGCATTTCCCTCGTAATCTGCAACCTGAAATTCGAGGCAATCCTCGTCGCCGGGGGTCGCACGACCATGTACCCAGCCCAAGGTATCCACGGAGGTCGGACTGGAGCAAGGACCAAAGTCATCGGAGGGCACAGAATCTACCAGGAAGGAAGCCTCCGCAGTAGCGGAGTCGCCCTGATACAGCACAGCGGAATGCCAACCCTTGAGGGTGTAACCCGCCCAACGCGCCTGCCACTGGTGGTCCCCAATTTTATCGAGCACCACGGTGTCCACGGCATTGCCTCCGGGTCCCTGAATGATCGCCGCAACGGAATCCCCCAACGTGGTGTCCGTGGAATTATAGCTCAGGATAACGGACGACCCGGAACTGATACGGCTCATAGGCTTGGAGTAGGTGCCTGCAGAACCCTCACTTGAAGCGATGGCCACCGGAAGCTCCGTGGATTCCACAAAAGAAGGGGGAGTCAAATGAATTCGAGGAATCACAAGCCATCCCAACTGGGACAAACCGTTGTTCTCTACCACCACGGAGTCGTAGACTAGGACTGATTTTTCTTTAACTTGGCACCAGAAAGCACGCTGGTTATACGAAACGACGGTATCAC
This sequence comes from Fibrobacteraceae bacterium, assembly GCA_035470605.1. GTDB lineage: Bacteria > Fibrobacterota > Fibrobacteria > Fibrobacterales > Fibrobacteraceae > CAIRAY01. The sequence continues at coordinate 1,690 of DATIQS010000202.1, read as the reverse complement.
AACTCACAGGAATCTTTACGGAATCTCCTTGGTAAAAATGCACCGACCAAGCCGTGTCAGCCGATGAATCCAGGAAGGCGGGATCCCGAGAATAGATTAGAACCCAAACGTCAACATCGCTCACATTGCCATAACCACTTCGTTGAGAATGCCCATTTATTTTTCTGCAATAAGTACCAATTGATAATGCTGACGCTCCATTTCTAAATGAATGAAAAGATCGCTCACTGGGAGCCACTCCAGGCAGTAACCCACCCAAGGAGTCCATCTGGTAATAAAACCCACCACCTGCCATGCGCTGCATATCGGCGGCCATGGTTTCAAAACCCTCGTGACAGGCTTTCCCTTCCGAACAAGCTGTGGCGCGGAGAACGGAATCCGTATGCAAAATCGACTGTTCCGCAGAAGTGATACTCGTTCCGAAACGGCGAGTTCCATACTCTCCCTGCAAAAAAGAGAAACGATCCGCAACGGAATCCCCCACCGCGATCGCCTGTAACGCAACCCCAAACGAGTCAAAATCCCAAAGGACGCCGTTAATGCTATCATGCACCGTATCGGGGACAGAAGAATCTAACCCACGACTCAGCAGCACAACCTCGGTGAGAAAGCTGGTATCACGCAACGCCCATTCCCGAGCCTTCCGCAGGGTTCGCAATAATGCCAACCCTGGGATCTCCGTAACGCTGTCCTGACTTCCGACCACCAACTTTTTGGAAAAATTTCCCAAGTATTTCCCCACGGCATCCGCGTTCCCGTGGCAACTGTGCAAACCCTGGATTCCCTGTTGCAGGGTATCCCCCAAGGCGTAAAGCAGACCAATCTCACAGCTATCCTGATCCGAGGAATCGCGGTGATCCCCCAAGGTCATCAGACGCGCCAGCATAAGCGCATTCTGGGTATTGGAATCCGCCCACAATCCTTTTTTGTTCCCGTCGTGAGACAAGTCAACAATATAGATGCGCCGCGTCCCCGGAGCCTTTTCCATCCAACGAATGTCCAGGTAGTCCAAGGCATGGTCCTTATAGATTGAGGTTAACTCTGGATACATGTCCGAAGGGGCGTCGACCGTATCGTATGTGATCTCATCGTCATGAAAATGAAACAGCTTCCGATCCACGCTATCTGCTTGCAATCGGCCAATCCACTGATTCCGAAAATAGGCGAGTTCGGAGTAGAAAAGGGTGCGTGATTGCAAAGATGTTTTTAAGTTTGTGTCCTGAGGGCAAGTATAACTCCCTCCCACCAAATTCTTAGTGGTCAGCCACTCCCACGTGTTATAACCCGCATAATCCTGATCCCCTGGATGCCTAAATACTTGTGTGACTCCCGTATCGGAACACGCCTCTTTTAGAGTATCCTCAAAGCATAAAAAAGGGCGCGTTTCTCCGTTCCACAGGGTATCGTAAACCGTAGAATCCGAAAAATTCAAGTCCCAGGGGCCCGCCAAACCATAATTTGCCATCAAGGTGGGCCAGGTGGTATGCGAACGGATGTGCTTCGTACTTAACGACGACTCACATTTGCTGGAGTAGTATTTCCAATACTCATCCACTAAACCATAAGCGTAATGCCCAAACTCATGGGCCATTGTGTATCCCAATAAAGTAGGGGGATAAAGCCAACCAGCGCTACCAGAGCCCTCGATTTCCCGAACATAAATTCGAATGCCTCTTGAGCTATGCTCTTC
>DATIQS010000201.1:0-6275 GCA_035470605.1 Fibrobacteraceae bacterium | reverse complement strand
GCTGATCCTTCCTGGTTTAGATTCTTCGGGACCAGAACACTGGCAAACGTACTGGGAACGAAGCCACCCGCAATATCAGCGAGTAGAACAACAGGATTGGTTCCATCCGCGTCTCGAATTATCCTAGAGCCCGCTATTGGGAGGGTTAGAATCGCCCCGAGGTCTTGTGATGACAAGGATTCCGGTTCGACCGACGGCGCACTTGGAGGGTGCGGGGGAGCGGAGGCCGAAAGCCTTGGGGCGCAAGAGATCGCGGGCGAGTCGGCCCGGTCAATAGCGGGATCTAGGATTATGGGTCAGTTCGCTTGAATCTGCCGTAGCAAGGAGCCCGCAACCTCCTATCCTTGTGGCGCATAGCCTAGCGGTGATTACTGTGATCCATTGGCAACGCCATAGCGCTCGTCCCGTCCGTGGAGCGTTTCTTGTCGCGCCTGCGGATGTGGAGTCTCCCAATCCTCACGCGGAACTGCTACGCGGCTTTTGCCCGATCCCACGGGAGGCGTTGCGATTTCCAAGTCTGGTGGTGACCAGTCGCAATGATCCTTATGGCCGCTTGGACCGCATTCTAGAACTCACGCAACATTGGGGAAGTGAACAAATCACATTAGGGAATTTAGGGCACATCAATGCGGAATCGCGATTGGGAGAGTGGGACGAGGGGCGGAAAATTTTCGAGGCCTGGTTGTCGCGCCTTTAGGGAACCCGCAATGTGGGTGGCGGGAGTGTATCCAACAAAAGGTTTACGATCGACCGGGCTGGGTGCTTTTCGAGGTAGGCTTGATTCATCTCAATCTCAAAGCCCAGATACCGTTGCTGATACTTGCGTCGCAATTCGGTGACATGGCCATCGGAAATGCCCCGATATGGATAGTTGCGCCGGACCCGGATGGGGGTCTCTTTCAGATTTCGCTCCCATTGGACCGCCAATTGGCGCTCGGCTACGCGATGTGGGTCGTAGAGAAGCCCCACGTCGTTATTGCGGACATCACCGTCCAAAACCGGGGTAAAAGAATGGATGGAGAGATGCAGCACGGTTTTCCCCGCAGCGAGATGCTGCTGAACCTGGTTTGCCACTTGTTGCCGAAATGGGCGATGGACGAATCGGATCAGTCCTTCCTTTTCCTCAGGGGACAAAGTGTTGCTCCAACGCGAAAAAAGGTGAGGATTGCTCTCTGAACGGTTTAAATCAATCACCAGACGGGACCATTCACCACAAGATGCTTGTAGACCAAGCCTCCGCGCCATTTCCGTGCAGACTTTATATGCACCAGGATCCCAACCACGATGGCTTTCCAGAATTGGCTTGTCATGCTGGAAAAGGGAACGAAACTGCGGAGGAATTCGATTGCTGGCGTGTTCGCATGTTAGCAGGATCGTCCATCCCATGGGCGGTTTCCCTCTAGGCTGTTTGCCAATGCGCTATAAATTGTATGCAATCGCGAATGGGATGGAGCAACACCCGCAAGACGAAGCAGAGCATTAGCGAGGGAGCCTCGTTGCAACAAAAGCTCCGCAATGGGGTGAAGTGCGGGTTCCACATACGCGTTCAATGTAGGCCAAAGTTTCTGCCAGAATTCCCCGGCACGGATGGGGACCCTAGCAAAGCCGAAAACTTCGAGAAGCGACGAATTTTGAATTGACGTCTCTTCCGCAGAGCGAATGGCATCCAGAAAGGTCTGCGCCAAAGACTCGGTTTTCAGAGCCTGGAGTTGCTGTAGGGACACCCAACGCTCTTCGCAAAGACATTGAAGCAATCCAGAAACCATCTGCAAAATGACCAAATCCGCGTCCGGGCATTCCTGCAAGTCGATAATGCGAATTTCCAACGCTCCACGGTCGAAACGGGCAATGGCTCCACGGCTGTTCAGAAAATATTTGTTCAGCAGGCCTTCTGGATCAAAGGGGGCAATCGCTTCTCCGATGGGATAAAAAATTTCTCGTTCATATTGAGCCTCACTAAAGACCGCCTCGGGGATCACCGCACCTGTGATAATGGGAATTCGATCCTGGTTATGGCGGTAGACCTCCAATCGGCCATCCAGAGAGCCACAAAAGGCGCCCCCCAAATAAGGACTCGCTGCGGATAAAGCCGGAATCAGCGGCAGAACGGCCCGGACTGCAGCATGCAAAGCCGCAAATTGGTCATCTCCCTGAAACGATAGATTGAGATGCGTAGATTGCAGGTTAGACCATCCATGGCCCTGACAGCCGAAAATACGGTCATAGGTTCTATAGATGGAATCGTCTCCATGCGCCCACAGGACCGTCTCTCGCAGAGGATCCATCCAGGGATGGGCTGCGGTTGGTAACAGGCGAAGCCCTTCTTTCCGCAAGGTATCGTTGATGGTACGAATCTCCTGGGCAATACGGGAGGACCAGCCATGCAATGTCGTCAGGGGTTGAGCCGCTTTCAATTCTAGCACATGAGCCACTAATTCATTCGAATAGCCAATGCCATCGTGCTCCAGATTTTCAATCTCCTCTCCCATGACATCGCAAAGCAGGAGATCTGCTTTGGGTTCAACGTCTAGAGATGTGGCGTTTACCAGCATGTATTCCTGCTCCACGCCATAGCGATCCCATAAGCTCCAGTGGTTGTGGACTTCCGCCATGAATTTTCCTATTTGGCTTCGGGGACACCCATGCTCGGGCGCAGTGGATTTTTCAGCGAAGAAAGGCGCGCTTCGATCCGGCGGCGAATAAGCCACATTAGGTTCAGGTAGACTTCCTTTCCGTAAACTTTATCTTCCACATCCGAATCGATATTCGGGTTGTCATTGACCTCAATCACCACCGGGCGGCCATGGATTTCCTTGAGATCCACACCATAAAGGCCTCGTCCGATTAGGCTGGTGACCTTGAGCGCTGTGGCAACCACTTTCTTCGGAACGGCTTCCAAAGGAAGGCACTCATAGTTGCCTGCGATTTCTTTCTTGTTGTTGGAATTCCAGTTGTAAATTTGCCAATGACCTTTGGCCATGAAATACTTGCAGGCAAATAACGGGGAGCCGTCAAGGACTCCGATGCGCCAATCGAAATCGGTGGGGGTGAATTCCTGAGCAATCACCAGATCCGATTCATCAAACATTTTATCGAGTTTGGCCTGCATTTCCTCCCGGGTGGTGACCTTCACAACGCCCTGAGAAAAGCTTGAATCAGGAAGTTTGAGCACACAAGGAAGCCCAAGGATCGTAGCGACCGTATGGCGGTTTTCCGAGTGGACAATCATGGTGCGTGGAGAAGGAACCCGCCCCACGGACATAAGTTCTTGCAGATAGACCTTATTCGAACAGCGCAAAATGGAGTCGGGATCGTCAATAACCACCAATCCTTCAGACTGGGCTCTGCGCGCAAAACGATAGGTGTGGTGGTTTACCCCAGTGGTTTCACGGATGAACAGGGCGTCGAATTCAGCGATGCGGTGGTAATCTTTGCGGGTAATCAGTTCGGTGCTAAAGCCCACGTCTTTTGCCGCTTCAATGAATTTTTGGATTGCGCGTTTGTCGGATGGAGGGGATTTCTCATCGGGATTTACGAGAATCGCCAAGTCGTAAAGATACTTGTCGGAACGCGCCGGAGCGTAACGTGTTTTATCGAAGTAAGCCTTGGCAAATTCGTTGACCATGGGAAGATGTGCTTCTGGAATTTCATCCAGGGAAATGGTTTTGAGACTCTGGATGAACCACTTCCCCTTGAACACAAATTTTACACGAACAAATGGCGCTTGGAATAGACGGTGCAGCTCTTCGGAGAGTTCCGAATAAAGCCGCGAAACGTTCTGACCAAAATAAATGGAAAGAACGTATTCCTGAGAGGTGATGCGACGTAAGGTCCGTTGGATCAGTTCATCCAGTTCATCAGAAATGATCTTAATAATCGCGGGAGCCTTCAGATCCTGGATATTCTTGACATTAGGGATGACCTTGTGACCACGAGCCTCGGCAAGCAAGGATACATAGTAACCCTTGGACTGGTAGGTGTATTCGCGACACAGGTTGAATACCCGCACGTTGCGTAGGTCGGTGAATGCCGGGTTCGTCAGGTAGTCCTTGGCAGAAACCACGTCAACACCAGAGACTCTGAGGTTCCAGTGCTTAGTATTGTTTACAACGATGATTTTTTTCATGATTCCAATGCGCCGGAGGGCGCCCTAGGGGTGATAACTAATAAGTTCGCATCATAGGTCAGTATACCCAATAAAATGGAATGCACCAGACGGCGGCTTTCTACCTGATAATAGTGGCTATTGCCTAATGGTGTAGAACGGTCTGGATCCGCAACCAAAATTCGGTGCTCCTTGTCTATGCCATAAAGGACTACAAAATGTCCTGCGGGTTCCCCCGCCAAATCATCAAATACCGACTGGTTTTGATCATTGGTGTACTCCCGTTTGGAGGAATACAGGTACGTTGCACTTAGTCCCGCCAGGACCGGAACCCCAGCTCGAAAGTAGCCTTGTAGCAACTGTGTAGAAAGGTCCCTGAATAAAATTTCGCCCCCCATTTCCAGGAACCGGATGTACGCACGGGAGGCCTCCCCTAATTTTTTGTCGGATTTAAAGGAAAGCTGTCGTCGAAGTCTATCGATTAAGTCCGCCCTGTCGAGATTGATCCAGGTCGGATCAAACACCCGCAGGTTATAGGAATAAAGCCTGGAGCGAAATCCCCGTTTCAACGCATCAATGCCTAAAAAGACCGCTAAAGTTCCGCCATCCTCCAGAAATTCGATTTCCTGGATCAATTTTTTCAACGGAAGATTAAGCCCATAACGCCGATACACAGCATGGAGACTGGTCGGGCCACAGGTCACATCGTCGGGTTGGGGGAGAATTTCAATCCGCAGAGGTTCAAGAGGAACCACGGGATGCCTCCAGCGGAACGACTATTTGTTGGGGATCGCAGAGGCCGCTGAATCGCGGTCCTTGGCCATCGCCTGCCATGCGGACAACCTCCGGACTTTCACAGAATCCAGGAAATAAAACTCGGGAAGCGTTTTTACCAGGACAAAAGCTGCGGCGGAATCCATGCGGGACATCGCGGAATCGGCTTTCGCCCAAAGGGCGTTTTCCTGATCCATGATTTCCTGTACCGCCTCGTTACGGGAATAAATGATGGAGTCCAAACTGTCCGTGAGATACTGGAGATCGCTAGCCTGTGTGTAGCATTCGTTAGCCTGGACAAGCTGTTTTGCCTCCCAAAGCTTCTCACATTCCTGGAACTTGCCGCTGGCTTGAGCTTTAATGGTTTTGGAGTAAAACCAGAAGCCTCCTACAATTAAGGCCACAACCAGGAGGAAGACGATATCTCCCTTGCCCATGAACTTGCTGCCTTCGTCATCCTCTTTTTTCAAGAAACTGATCATGGGGAAAAATCTAAGAAATGTTCCGGCATTGGGCCGGTCCAGCTCTGAATTCTCTCAGAATCGTCCCGCCAGCAACAGTCCTGCAGAATTCTCCTTGATAAGAGGCGCGATGGCCACCTGGGAAGAGAAGTAGCTAGTCTTGACCCGATTGTTCTCCTGATGCGCCACAATCCACGTGTCAATCAGGTTGACCGTCCAGACCGAGGCGAGCATCGCAATGGCGACATTGCGCTGATTGGTGGCGCTTGAAGTCAGCCCCATCTGGAATTTGACTTCCTGCGTGGGATAGTGATTGATCGCCCAGATGGTATAAGCGGTCGCTCCGACGGCTAACGCGGACCACATGGCGCCATGAATCGTATGGTGAGCATAAATTTGGCCCCATCCAGGGAAAAGCAGACTACGCCACATTGCGGAAGATGGCGCCAAACGAGTTCCGACGGAATTCAGATAATCCTCCCGAACCTCCTTGTCTCCGACCAGGGCCGTGGCGGCAGAAAAAACTTCCCCTGTTTCCACCTGCACCAGGTGTGCCGAGAAAATTTGGTTGTCCCCCAAGAACCCAACGGTTCCAACCAGCACCCATTGTGCGGCAGCCTTTTCTCCCGCTTGGGCGACTTGGGTATCTGGCGCAAGTTCAGGGTCTTGAGAGAGTGCCGCCTGGATTTTTTCCATGGATGCGCGATCCAGCACCTGGTAGTGGGGGTCTTTGGACAGTTCCGCGATGAAATATTCCGCCGCCATTATGCTGGCATTGTAATCCAGATTTCCGGTTCCTTTGACACCAAAGGGCAAAACAGCAACGATTTGAGGAGACGCGGGCACTTGGGTAAAGATGCGCGAAAAGAATTCAGGAAGCGTATTGGCCGGGTGATCCTGGGCATACTGTAAAATCGAGTCATGGCGAGCTTGTT
>DATIQS010000200.1:0-4251 GCA_035470605.1 Fibrobacteraceae bacterium | reverse complement strand
GACGGCACCTCCCAAGCGGCGCCCCATGTCACGGGCATCGTTGCCCTGATGTTGCAGAAGTTCCGGGAGCTCACTGGCCTGGGGCTGGACGTCAAGACCCTGCGCAACTCCACCTCTAAAGCGTTGCTCATCCATACCGCTACGGATATGATCGATACCGTGGGTGACTCCATCCAGGGCAACCCCGACATCGATAGCACCGAGGCGGACGGAAAAAGCCATTATGTGCGCTACTACGCAGGACCGGACTTCGCCACCGGCTGGGGCAAGGTCAACGGCAAAAAGGCATTGGACTACGTGGACACGAACTTCTTCCGCGAAGAGACGGTGGCCTACAGCGAGGATCTGGAGTGGACCATCCATGTGCCCTCCACCCAGCAGCACCTGCGCGCCACCATCGCCTGGGACGACGCCCCGGTGTACTTGACCGACTATGAATCCAGCTACCTTGACAGCAAGCTGGTGAACGACATCGACCTGGCCTTGATATCTCCATCGGGTGAGCTTTACTACCCCTGGCGGCTGGATCCACTGCCTGTCGGAGCCTCCACCGGGTCAGGAACAAGCTGGCGCTCCTCCGGCATCGAGCCCATCCAGGAGACCGACATCGTCCCGGCCCACCGCTCCTGCAGCTCCAGCGACACCCTGGACATCAGTTGCTTTGACCACCGCAACAATGTTGAGGTGGTGGACGTGGACAGCCCCGAGGATGGCGACTGGAAGATCCTTGTGCGCGGTTACCGCGTCGTCCAGGGCAACAGCACCGACAGCTCCAGCCAGTGGGTCTCCATCGTCTGCGACGACACCTTGGGCGCGCCAAAGCGAGGCAACTCGCACCCCTATGCGGCCAACCAGGACACCAAGTTCACCTACTCCCTGGGCAACAGCCTAGTGTCCCAAGTGACCTTCTCCGACTCCACCTATCTGGGAACAGGCGACACGATCAAAATCTACGACGGCTCAGGCAAGCTGGTGGGAGTCTATACGGGTGACGAGCTTCAGGGGAAGACGCTGGAGATCGTTGGATCAACGGTAACCGTCGAACTAATTAGTGACGGTGGTGAAAATGATTCCTATGGATTTTCAATTTCGAGTATCACGGGTGTGCCGTTCTCCATCCTGCCGCTGATGTGGGAAGCAACGAAGAAGGTAAAATAGGAGTGGATAATTGATGCGAAAGAATAAAGTTTATGTTCTTGTTTCTATGTTGTTTTTTGCACATAACTGCATTTCTGGGACTTGGACTGCATATTTGTCTACAGCTTTAGATGGGGTGTATTTAAAAATTGCAGATTCAACAATTGCAGAATCTGGGTTTTCAGATTCTGCTGATCTTTATTGCTATGGCCCTGATTTGGAACTTAGTTGTTCTACTCCAAATTTCGATAATATTTGGGCTATTCTAGATACCAGCTCGTTAAATTTTGACAACACTCTTTCGCTAAAAGATACAGCCATATTTGAGGATTCGACAAACCATATTGTTTTGGATGAAGGATCATCCTCTTATTTTGTCTTGAAACTGTTGTCTGGAAATTTTGCGCTCTGTCAAGATTCTATATCCGTGGTTGGAACTTGCTACACGGGCTCGTTGACTTGTTCAATTCAATCCGTCACCCTGTACCTTGCCTGCCAGGTGCAGGATGACGGCACCACGAAGTTCGACTCCATCCCCCAGTACCCCTACGACACCACGACAGCGACGGTCCCCAGGTCAATGCATACAAGTTCTTTGAATATCCAGGGCCCGCCTTATCGCGTCAACGGAGCCCGGGCAACCGGCAACGGGGCCGTGGGGGTCAGGGTGCGCGCAATGGGGAAAGAGTAGGGGAAAAAAGGGTAGAGGTTAGAGGGTAATACACAGGAGAGTATAAGTTTCCGTATCCAGCTAAAGCTGGACGGTCACTATTAAGGTTAGAGATGGCATCTCAGAAGAACACACAAGCTTACTCCTCATCGGGACCGGCATGGAACGACATAGGGTTTGCAATGCCATGTGCTGAGCTGGAATGGTCAGGCCGTCGTTGCCCGCCAGGGCGATCCCATGGTACGCAGAATGGGACTCCCGCCTCGACAGGTTGGCGTGGAACCTTCTTCGCTGCGTCACAGGCTGAACATTCTGGACGTTCGTACGCGTTGACCTCTAACTTCTACCCTCTAACCTTTAACCTCATTTCCAGCCAGTGGGTCTCCATCGTCTGCGATGACACCTTGGGCGAGCCAATCCGCAGCAACTCGCACCCCTACGCGGCCAACCAGGACGCCAAGTTCACCTACTCCCTGGGCAACAGCCTGGTTTCCCAAATCACCTTCTCTGACTCCACCTATCTGGGAACAGGCGACACGATCAAAATCTACGACGGCTCGGGCAAGCTGGTGGGTGTTTATACTGGCAACGAGCTTGCAGGGAAAACCATTGAGATCATCGGCTCGACGATGACCATTGAACTCATCAGCGACAGTACAGACAACGATTACTACGGATTCGCCATTTCGAGCATCACTGGCGTGCCGTTCTCCATCCTGCCGCTGATGTGGGAAGCAACCAAGAAGGCAGAGTAGGATAGAGTATGCTAAAAAAACTCTCGCGAATGGCTCAGTTGCTGTTGCTACTTTTTATAATCGGAGTTGCGGACACATGGGAAGGCTATTACTCGTATAGTCTACAAGGAATTTATCTTGCCGTTTCTGATTCAACAGTACACGAAGTATCCCCTACAGATTCAGTAGACATTATTTTTGATGGAACGGAATATGAAAATTTTTGTCATACAAAATACGGAAATTACCTGTGGCTAATTGAAGACACGTCTTTGTTGAATTTTGATGACTCTTTGGTATTGTCTGACACTTCAATATTCGAGAGCATAACTTCATTCTTTTTTGAATTGGATTCATCCACATCTGAAGTTTTTGTTCTGGAATTGCTTTCTGGAAACTATGCGCTCTGCAAAGCGGATGTGGCAAATGACATCGACTGTTCAAGTGGAACATGCTATCTTCACTTGTCCGATCTCTATCTCGCCTGCCAGGTTCAGGACGACGGCACCACGAAGTTTGACTCCATCCCCCAGTATCCCTACGACACCACGGAGTCCGTGCTCCGCACACCTGCGCACACGGGCTCCCCGATCCTCCAGGGTCCGCCATACCGCGTCAACGGAGCCAGGGCAACCGTCAACGGGGCGGTGGGGGTCAGCGTGCGCGCAGTGGGGAAGGAGTAGGGGAAAAAGGGTAGAGGTTAGAGGGTAAAGGGTAGAGATGACGTTGCACAATGACATCCAAATGAATGCTCTTCCAGAATCCGTCTGGAGCAGCACGGGGATTGCCGCGCCACGTGTAGATCTGTTTGGGAGTTTATGCGTCTTGACCTCTGGCTTCCGTCCTCGGACCTTTGCCCCCGCTCGCAATCACTCCGAGCACCTGGAATCCAGGTTCTTGGACAGGACAGGCAGAGGCAAAGGAGAACAGGAAACACCCAGGCCGGGATGCAAGGTATCCTGGCCAATCCTGTCGATCTGGCAAAGATCCTGTAAATCTTGTCAAAAAAAGAGGCCGCGTTTCCGCCCGCTACCTAGCCCATCCACCACGGCCACCAGGGAAACCCTAGAGGACTGGTGCGCGGAGCGCATTCCCCAAAACAACAGCCTGATTTCCCAAATCGCCTTCTCCGACTCCACTTATCTGGAAACAGGCGACACGATCAAGGTCTACGACGGCTCGGGCAAGCTGGTGGGTGTCTATACGGGTGACGAGCTTCAAGGGAAGACACTGGAGATCATTGGCTCGACGATGACCATTGAGCTCCTCAGCGACGGAGATGACAACGTGGGCTACGGGTTTGCCATCTCGAGCATCACAGGTGTGCCGTTCTCCATCTTGCCGTTGATGTGGGAAGCAACAAAGAAGGTCAAATAAGGAGCGTGTCATGAAAGATGATTTTATGAACTATGTATTTGTAATAATGATGGCAGTCCCAACCTTTTTGTTTGCATGGAATGTGCAGGCAGAGATGGATTTATTATATACGCCCCAATTAAATATTTCTTTTCCAACTGATTCTTCGATAAGGTTCGAAACGGGGGCTTTTGGAAGATTTGATACAACTAATTTGGTTCCTTCGCAAAACGAGTGGGTAGGCTAAGTAAGGCTTACATTCGGATTTAGCGAGTTGAAGTCTAGCTTTCCTGCAATCAGATAAATAATGGTTGCATAATTTTTAAAAGTCCTGTATCCTCGAGCCTTTGCAGC
>DATIQS010000199.1:0-12483 GCA_035470605.1 Fibrobacteraceae bacterium | reverse complement strand
GATTCGAGCATAGCGATATGACTGGGAACCCCACGCAAAGCACAGGGAGTTGGGAGTACGCCCTATAGAGGGTGCCCCCACCCGCTTGCCCATTTCACAGACGAATTTCCGAGCACAGATGGACTAGTCTGCAACAAATTTTCGTTGTGAAATGAATAGGACTTGAAAATTGGCGATCAGGGAAAGGCCCTCATGGCCAACAATCCAATGCGAGCATCTTCAGAAGCCCCCTTGCCTTTCCCTCTTTTTTACTATAATTGTGCCCACTTTTTCCATGCTTAGGGTCCCTCCCCGATTCCCTGGGCGATTCCATTTCTGAAGGATAGAACATGAAAACCGTAATGGTGAATCCCAATAACGTCGAGAGGCGCTGGAAACTTGTCGATGCACAGGATAAGGTCCTGGGCCGCGTCGCCAGCGAAGTCGCCCGTATGCTCATGGGCAAGCATAAGGCCATTTTTTCCCCAAATGTGGACACAGGCGATTTTGTCGTCGTGATCAATGCTGAAAAAATTCTTCTCACCGGAGACAAGGCCTCAACGAAGAAATATTTCCACCATACCGGCCATATTGGGGGGGAACGTTGGACAACCTTCCAACACTGGCAGGAGAAGGATCCTACCTATCCCCTCAAAGCCGCCATCTGGGGAATGCTTCCTCACAGTGCTTTAGGGAATGAGATGCTAAAAAAGCTCAAAATCTACGCCGGTACCGAACATCCGCATACCGCCCAGAATCCTGAATTGGTCAACCTGTAATTTTAAAACGAGGATAACCGTATCGTGACCGCAAAAAACAAGAAGACCTTCCGGGGAACCGGACGCCGCAAGAACGCTATTGCTAGCGTAATTATCAAGCCGGGTACAGGCAAACGCCTTATCAATGGCCGCGAATTTGCGGAATATTTTCATTCCGAAACTCAAAATATGATTGCCAATCTGCCATTCCATGTCCTTCAAAATGCTGCGGAATGGGATGTCGAAGTATCCGCCCTGGGCGGCGGCATTGCTGGTCAGATGGGTGCCGTCAAGCTAGGAATTGCCCGCGCATTGGTGGAAAATGATGAATCCGTCAAGTCCCCTTTACGTAAGGAAGGCCTGCTAACTCGTGATTCTCGCGCCGTCGAACGCAAAAAATTCGGTCGCAAGAAGGCCCGTAAACGCTTCCAGTTCAGCAAACGTTAATCACCGAACCAATCACCAGCACGCAGGGCACCTCGGTGGCTGGAGCAATCCAGTTTGGGTGGCCTACTACGTGCCGGGAAGTACAACCGAAAGGAGCAAATCCATGGCAATGCCAATCTTAGAAGACCTGCTTGCTGCAGGTTCCCACTTTGGTCATCAGACTCAGCGCTGGAATCCGAAGATGAAGCCATTCATTCTCACCGAGAAGAACGGCATCTACGTTATCAATCTCGAAAAAACCCTCTCCCAACTACAGATTGCAGGCGAGGCCGCCCACCGGATTTCTGCAGAAGGCCGTTCCGTGCTTTTTGTTGGAACCAAAGTTGCTTCGCGGAAAGTTGTGGAAGATGCTGCGGCCACCTGTAAGCACTTCAGCGTATCCAATCGCTGGTTGGGCGGTATGCTCACCAATTTCCAGACAGTCCGTAAGTCCGTCAAACAGATCGATAAAATCGAGCAAATGGAAAAGGATGGACTTTTCAAGGCCATGCTCAAAAAAGAAGTCCTGGACCTGAATCGCAAAAAGGACCAACTGATGTCCGTGTTTGGCGGTATCCGTGAAATGGGCTCCCTGCCAGGACTCGTGGTCGTATCCGACCTTCAACATGAACATATCGCTGTCGCAGAAGCTCGCCGCCTGCGTATTCCCATTATGGGGATCTGCGACACCAACGTCAATCCAGAACTGGTGGATTATCCTGTTCCGGCCAACGATGATGCGGTTAAGTCCGTAAAGTTGCTGCTCGACTACATCGCAGAACAAGTCGTCCCCCGTACCATTGGTTCTGGTAAAGAGGAAGCCGAAATCATTTCTGAAAAATTTGAGACGGCGGAGGCCTGAGATGACGATCACTGCTTCAATGGTGAATGCTCTACGCGAAAAGACTGGCGTAGGCATGATGCAATGCAAAAAAGCTTTGACCGAAACCCAGGGCGATGAAGAAAAGGCGATCGAACTCCTTCGCAAGCATGGTGCGTCAGTAGCAACCAAACGCGCAGACAAGGACGCGAAGGAAGGCTTAGTGGTTCTGAATGCCGCTAATGGAAAGGCCGTGATTGCGGAAATCAACTGCGAAACAGACTTTGTGGCCAAATCCGATGATTTCAAGGCCTTAGCCCAAGATGTCGTGAATGCGCTCATGGCCAACGAGATTCCTTCCGTGGACGCCCTGCTCACCGCCAAAGTGGGTGCGTTGGACATCAATGGTCGAATTTCCGAAGTTATGGCAAAAATCGGTGAAAAAATCTCCGTACGGCGCATTGCAAACTTCTCCTACGGCGCAAACGAAGTTGTATTCACCTATTCCCACCTTGGGGGCAAAGCTGGCTCTGTGGTGAAACTCGCCTATACAGGAACACCATCCGATGTGGCGGAACTAAACGCGTTAGCCAAGGATGTCGCCATGCAGGCGGTCGCTTTTGATGCCGTCGCCATTGATGAATCTGGAGTCCCTGCAGAGATCATCGGAAAGGAAAGGGAAATCGCCAAGGACCAAATCCTCAATGAGGGCAAGACAAAGCCAGAATTTGTGGATCGTCAGGTCGAAGGGCGCATCAAGAAGTTCCTCCAAGGAATTTGTTTGGAAAGCCAAGCTTATTTGCGCGATTCAAAGGTGTCTGTCAAAGATCACATCAAGTCCGTCGCAGATAAAATTGGACTCTCCTCCCTAAAAATCTCTCAGTTCATAAAATTTGAGCTGGGAAAATAAGGATCCCATGTCTACCCCTTCGCGATTCTCCCGGGTTCTCCTGAAACTTTCAGGCGAGGCTTTGGCTGGCACAAAGGGGCATGGCATTGATTCCAGAATTTTAACCGGTATGGCTGCGGAGATTTCCTCCGTAGTTCGTTCCGGGATACAGGTTGCCTTGGTTATCGGTGGGGGCAATTTAGTCCGTGGTGTACAGGCGAGTGCTGGAGGCATGAACCGCGCAGCCGGAGATGCCATGGGGATGCTGGGCACCGTGATGAACTGTCTGTCCATGCAGGACGCCCTCGACAAACAGGGATGCCCTAGTGTGGTGATGTCGGGAATTCGCATGGAGCCCATCTGTGAATTTTTTGATCGACGCAGGGCCTTATCCCTGCTTTCCTCTGGTTCTATCGTGCTTTTTGGTGCAGGAACCGGGAATCCGTTTTTCACCACAGACACAGCGGCGGCATTACGCGCCATCGAGTCTGAGTGTCAAGTGATCATGAAAGCGACCAAAGTGGATGGAGTCTATACTGCCGATCCCAAAAAAGATCCCACAGCGACCCGTTTTGAAACCATCTCTTATACGGAAGTGCTACACCGAGGGCTAGGGGTGATGGATACGGCCGCCACGGCCCTATGCCAGGAACACGGGATGCCCATTCTTGTCTTTGAAATGGTAGAGGGGAATCTAACTCGCGCACTTTCTGATTCACGAGTAGGGACTCTGGTCACCTGCTGACCCGTCATTGTCTTCTTGAGGAGTGATTGCATGGATTACGTTCCCAAAATGGAAAAGGCGTTGGAATCCACCCAACGCGAATTCAGCCGCATCCGCGCAGGACAGGCCACACCAGCCATTCTTAATGATGTGCGCGTGGATTACTATGGCACCCCAACTCCCATTTCCCATGTAGCCAACATTACCGTTCCAGAACCCAGAACATTGCTGGTAAGTCCCTGGGAAAAAGGCATGGCTGAGGCCGTGGAAAAAGCAATCCTAGCCGCAAACATCGGAGTCACCCCTATGCGCGATGGTCTCTCTATTCGCGTATCCTTACCGATCCTTACCCAGGAGCGGCGTCAGGAACTCGCCAAGGTGGTCCGCAAACATGCCGAGGAAGGCCGTATCGCTGTACGCAACATTCGCCGTGAAGCAATGGAAGCCATTAAGAAGCAGAAAGATCTCCCTGAAGACCAGGTCAAAAAGCAGCAGGATGATGTGCAAAAGGCGACAGACAAATTCATCGAGAAGATTGACGACGTTGCACAGGCGAAAGAAAACGACTTGTTAAAAGTCTGAATTCGGTACAATGCCCGAACTAAAACACATCGCCATCATTATGGATGGGAATGGCCGCTGGGCCAAATCCAAGGGGCTTTCTCGCGCGTTTGGGCATCGCTCGGGCACGAAGTCCACCGTAATGGCAGTCGAAGTTGGCTGCGACATGAAATTGCAGCATCTAACGTTGTACGTATTTTCTTCAGAGAACTGGAATCGCCCCCAGATCGAGATCAACGCCCTCATGGGCCTCTTGATTGAAATGGTAGAACAGGAGTTGCCCCATTTACTCGAAAAGAATGTGAAGCTGGTGGTGATCGGAGACATGAACCGCCTCCCAGAGAAACCCCGCACCAAATTGCAATATGCCATCCAGCAAACGAAAGACAATACGGGAATGCAGCTCAATCTTGCGATTTCCTATGGCGGACGCCAGGAAATTGTGGATGCCTGTAAGGCAATTGCATCCAAAGTTTCAAATGGCCTGCTCCGTGTATCAGACATCGATGAGACGGTCTTTTCTCAGCACCTTTACCTTGGACAAGCTCCTGATCCGGACCTAGTGATTCGGACAGGAGGGGAATCGCGCCTATCGAACTACCTACTCTGGCAGGCCGCTTATAGCGAACTCTACATTACCGATGTGCTCTGGCCCGATTTTACACGAGCGGATCTAGAAAAAGCGGTACAATTTTATTCCACCCGCCAGCGCCGTTTTGGCAAGGTCCTTGATGAATAATCTGGTAATTCGGGTTGTTTTTGCTCTTGTAGCCATTCCTATTTGCTTGTTCCTAATCTGGTTCAACGAGGCATCTCGTTTGACGATGATCACCGCATTGATCGCCGTGACCTCCTGGGAATGGGCCCGTATGGTCACACAAAAGATCGGCGGACCATCCATGGCCATCGCCAGTCCTGCTGTTTCGATTCTCTTTGTGCTCGCCTGGATTTTTTCCACTCGCTATCCGATCGCCCTTCCTTCTGTCGCTGTCATGGCTGCCGCATATTATCTTTCCGCAAGCTTTGCCAGCGTGGGTATTGCCAATCTTTTCCCTTGGCTAGCCATGCATGCCTTGGGGCCCATATATCTTGGTCTTTGGGGTGGGATGCTCGTTCGTCTCCTTGGGCCAGGCCACGGTTTTTCCACCTCAGCTCCCTTTATTTTTGTCATGATCTCCATGTGGGTTTGTGATACCTTTGCGTATTTCACCGGACGCCTACTGGGACGCCATAAAATGGCTCCAGAGATTTCACCCAAAAAAACCTGGGAGGGTGCCTTTGGTGGCACCATCGCAACCATGGCGTTGTTTGTTCTTTTAGGACCCTTAGTCTTTCATTCTCCGCTTTGGGTCAATTTAATTTTGGGAATTCTGCTCTCCATTGCAGGCCAAGCAGGAGATCTATTCGAATCCGCCCTAAAACGCTGGGCAGACACTAAGGATTCATCCCACCTTTTTCCAGGGCACGGTGGGGTTTTCGACCGATTGGACAGTCTATTTTTAGCGGGTCCTCTTACGGTTGTCATTTTCGCCTGGATTCGCGGTTAGCTTATGCGTAATATTTGTGTGCTTGGCGCCACGGGGTCCATTGGAGATTCCACCTTGGCGGTGGTGGAACAACACCCCGAAGAATTTCAAATTCGTTCCTTAGCCGCTCACAAAAACTGGGAAAAAATCTTGCAGCTTGCCCGCAGGCATCAAGTCCATAAAGTTTGTCTATCTGATCCCGATGCGGCGGCGCGATTGCGCCGTGAGGCCCAGGATCTTGAGGTATTGGAAAGCATGGACGGGCTCCAGGAATTAGCCGCAGATTCAGAAACCGATACCGTGGTAAATGGTCTGGTCGGAGCCGTGGGGTGTCTGCCCACCTTGCGTGCAGTGGAAAGCGGGAAGCTGGTTGCCCTAGCGAACAAAGAAACCATGGTCATGGCGGGCCCTGTCATCCATGCGGCTCTGGATGCGAATCCAAAGGCTCGCATTGCCCCGGTGGACTCTGAACACAATGCGATTTTTCAATGCCTATCTGGACGCCCACAGGACGAGGTGGAAAGTTTGCAACTTACCGCGTCTGGAGGGCCTTTCCGGGAATTGCCCAAGGATAAATTCGCACAAATTACGGTTGAAGAAGCACTGAAACATCCCACCTGGAGCATGGGGCGGAAAATCACCATTGATTCGGCCACCATGATGAATAAGGGCCTGGAGGTGATCGAAGCGCATTTTTTATTCCGCATTCCCTACGACCAAATCCGCGTGGTAGTGCATCCACGATCCGTGGTGCATTCCCTGGTGCAGTTTCGCGACGGAAGTCTCATGGCTCAGTTGGGCGTTGCCGATATGAAAGTCCCCATTCAGGTCGCCTTGACCTGGCCGCGGCGTCTGCATTTGCATACCGGCCGTCTGGATTTAGCGGAAATTGGCGAATTACGTTTCTATCCTCCAGACTTTGAACGTTTTCCCTGTCTGCAATTGGCCTACGATGCGGGAAAAACGGGAGGCACCGCCCCAGCGATTCTCAATGCGGCGAATGAAGTCCTTGTCGCTGCGTTTCTGGACCGGCGCATTTCCTTTTTGGATATTCCAAAGGGGCTTGAATACTGTTTGGGGGCGATTCCTGCCGATACCTGTGGATTAACGCTCCCCATGATTCTGGAAGCAGATGCCCATGCACGCGAATTGGCCCAAATTTATGTAGCCCACAAGGCAGGTTGATGATGTGGAGTACCATCGCACAAGTGTTTCTGGGATTGCTGGGACTTAGCATCCTGGTGTTTATCCATGAGCTTGGGCATTTTCTGATGGCCAAACGCTTCGGCGTGAGGGTCAAAGTGTTTTCCATTGGATTTGGGAAACGCTTAATCAAGTGGCGCAGGGGAGATACCTTGTACTGTATCTCCATGATTCCGTTCGGGGGATATGTCGCTATGGCGGGTGAAAACCCAGACACCGAGGAACGTGACCCCCATCCCGGCGATTTTTTGTTGCAACCCGTACGAGCCCGCGCCGCAATCGCCTTTGCCGGCCCAGCCATCAACATTGTGTTTGCGATGCTTACCCTCTTTGCTCTCTACATGGTAGGAGTTCAGGAGCCACTTACGGACCGCCTAATCGTTGGTTACGTGGAGGAAGAGTCTCCGGCAGCACAGGCTGGATTGATGCCCGGTGACACAATTCTCCAAGTGAATGGTAAAGAAACGAAAGGCTGGGACAAATTTCGCGAAAATATCGGCACAAGTATTGGGGCCACCATCCACCTCTCCTTGATCGATGCGCAGGGCAAAACGAAGGAGATCACTGTGGTCCCTCAGGAATTTCGCGATTTGGGGATTGGCTGGATCGGTGTGCATCCGCGTCATCGTGTCGTGGTGGCATTAGAACCAGACAAAGGGACTGCCGCTCGAGAAGCTGGAATCCATAAAGGGGATACCATTTTCAGTGTCGATCACCACCATGTCGGTTCTCATCAGGACGTCG
Organism: Fibrobacteraceae bacterium; assembly: GCA_035470605.1. Lineage (GTDB taxonomy): Bacteria > Fibrobacterota > Fibrobacteria > Fibrobacterales > Fibrobacteraceae > CAIRAY01. The sequence goes on along the minus strand of DATIQS010000199.1, from coordinate 4,853 downwards.
TAGACGCTGTAGGGGCCTCACAAGGGAAGCCTCTGGACTTCCAGATTTTACGAAACCAGGACACCTTGGAAATTTCGCTTGCTCCGCGCTTCAATGCTGAAGAGAAGCGTTTCATGATTGGGATCCAAATGGGGCTCTTCGCCCTGAATGAAAGTCAATTGGTTCGTCGAGGTCCAAAGGACGCTGCCATCAAGGCATTAGAAACCTCCTGGCATCTCTCCACCAGCATCTTCCGCTATCTGGGACGAATGATTCAGGGGCAGGTCAAGCCCAAGGCCCTTTCCGGCCCTGTGGGGATTGTTCCGATTATTGGACTTTCTTGGCTGGACAGTATACAGAGCCTCCTGATGATGCTTGCGCTCATCAGCATCAACCTCGGGGTGATGAATCTGCTCCCCCTGGCCATCACCGAGGGTGGAATTCTCATGTTTCTCGCGCTTGAGGCGTTACGAGGTAAGCCACTATCCCGGAGGCTGCAAGCCCAAATCCAGCAAGGGGCGACTCTTCTTTTCATCGCCCTGTTCATCTATCTGACCTTCCAGGACTTGTCTCGTTTCTCCCTGTTTTTGCGGTAACCGCCCCAACGCCGCGCGCAGCAGATTTCGTTTGCGGCCAGGCATTCCTTGAGTCAGTTCTGCGATCAGATGACGAATGCGTTTCCGTTCACTGTTGTTGCCAAAATCACAGGAGCAGATGGAACTCGCCCATCCGCGGGAACGCATCCAAACTTCCAATTCCCATTCCTCGACATACACCAACGGACGAATAAAAGACAGGGGGTATTTTTCCAACGGCAAATGAGGGAGCATCCCCTGGTTCGCCCCCCCGAACTGCATCAGGTTCATAAGCCACGTTTCGATAATGTCATCCATGTGGTGGCCAAAAGCGATCTTGTTCAAACCACGCGAGCAGGCACACTCTAAAATTTCCAGACGCCGCTGTAAGGAACACCAATAACAGTTCATCCGCTCCCCGGTTCGCAAACGCCTTTGTACGTTCACGTTACGCACCAGAAGCTCCACCCCCACCCGATCGCAAATATCATGCACAAAATCCAAACTTCCCGCAGGGGAAAATTCCGTCTGGACATGAAAGGCAAGCAACGTATAAGGGACAGGCCAATGGGCTCGACGATTCGCAAGATCGCAGAGCAATGCCGTAGAATCCTTTCCTCCAGAAACAGCAACGAGAATCCGATCGCCTGCTGCTATCATCTGGAAATCCCAGAGTGCCTTTGTGATCTGGGCGGTCAGTCGCTCCTTACTCCGCGACATGAAGGAGCGCAGCCAAGATCGCCGGACGGCGTTTCAGGTAGGCCTCCGCAGCTCCAGACGCCTCCGCCACAAGAATACGGCCCTGATTGGGAACCGCAGCAACCAGATAATAATAATCGGCCCCCCCCAACGGGGCTGTAAGTTCCAACGCATATCCAAGCTGGCCCGCCGACTGAAAATCCAGACTATCCGTAATGCGATAGCCCGCCTCCGCCATACGTTTACGCAGGGCTATTTTCCAAAAGGACAAATCCGCCGCAGGTTGTTTTTTTTCTACATGGATGTGCCAAGTTACCCCCTCCGGGCTCACAGCCTTATGATCCGAGGCAAAACAAGGAGAACCATAGGAAGCGAAGCCATCTGGCTGCACGAGGTGCGTTCCGGCACAAGAAGCCAAGAGCGCAGAAACCAGCAAAACCATAGGGATACGCATCAAAATTCCTCCCGATGCTTAACCAAATTCAGATGGTTCAGCCAAGGAAAAGGGCTGACCCCTGTCGGTGCGGGTAAAGAACGGTCTTGAAACTGGAAATGAATCTCCACCCGAGACATCTGGATACGAGATTGCATCGCCTGAAGACGCCCCTCATCCAGTTCGATCTGCCGAATTAGGTCCACAATGGCTCGCTCAACAGTCTGGATCTGACTGCTTACAGAACTCTGCACCATCGAGAAATAGGAATCCAGCAACTTGCGTCGACTAGCGATCGAAGCTGTAAGATCATCGACGTCCACACTGCGATCCTGGCTGGAATACTGCTGCTCCACGCGTTGCCCAAGTTGATCGAGCCCTACAAGAAATGAATCCAAAAAGACAGCAGGTACCCGTACAACAACATGTTCTTCATCCCACTCTAGAAGCCATCCACCTCGTGCTTCTGCAGAGGCAATCGCCGCCCTTGCCGCCACATCGCGATCTCCGACCTCTAGAGTCAGACCAGCGCCACACTCCATAAAGGGATTTGCAGATAGGCTCACCCACAAAAAAAATAGGCTCAAAAAAAATTTCATGGTTTGGCCTCCAATACAGCCAAAACAGCCTGCGCATGAGTTGAAAGAGCGGCCAGATCAGGGAAGAAAGCCTCGGAAACCTGCAACTCGCCCCCCAAAATGCGAACAGAAACCCACCACACATAAGGGCAATCCCCATGGGAAGTCATTTTCACCGTCATCCAAGTCCCCACCGGAAGGACTTCAGTTTTGGCAAAAGGTTCTTGAAGTCGCAGACGGATGGCCTCGGCCCAAAACGTCGCATTGCCACGAGGCTCGTTTTCCATACGCCGGGCCCACAATTCCGAGCCATCCCCAGAAACGGAACACCAGTACGTCGAAGAGTCCTCCGCCTTTAGGTCCACAAAACCGAGCGGAACAGCCAAACGCAGCGGACGCGATTTGGACACGGTCACAGAAACCGCATTTTCTTGAAGTCGAAGCGGATTTAACTGGTGAATCCAACGGAAGACGGCAATAGGTTCCTCGGAATCCTCAGCGCGAAAAACGAAAGGCAGAACCGACAAAGTCAGACGGGAGAATTGTGATTTTTTCTCCAATTCTCGACTCTGAGCCTCCATGCGTTTAATTTGTTCGGAAAGACGTTGGATCTCGCGTAAAAGACGAATCTTCTCGTTGGCATCCCGGGACTCCGAGAGAAGAGTTTGCAAGCGCTCCAGGGTCTCACGGGCGACACGCAGACGCAAAGCCGTCTCCTGAAACTGGGTGGTAATGTCATCTGATCGCAGATTTTTGGAAACCAGGGTCCCCAATGCGGCAAATCGATCAAAACAAACACGAAAGGTATCCGCTGGAATCCGCAAAACGACCATGGCCCCCTCCCGGCTTTCCAGAAACCCCCCGAAAGACTGGGCCAACAACACAGCGGAATCCAAAGTCTTCGCTGGATTCACGCTTTTCAGCACAAGATGTCCCTCATGAAAAACCATGCGGGGAGAGGAATCAACGGAAGAAGGAGCCTCGTCCTCATCCATAGATGCAGAAACCAATCCGCTGCGCCCCTCTGGAAAAGCCTCAGAGCCGACCGCCGCATCAATCGTTTGCGGCTTCATCACTCTGTTTCTCAGCCCCTTGCGAAGCAAAGGACGTTGCTTTGTTTGGGACGGTTCCTGAAATTCGGCGAGATAAGACACGTGTCCTTCATCGTCTTTAGTGACAGGAGCAGAGGCACAGCCAACCAATAGGAGCCAGCTCAATCCAAAGAACCACCCAAATCCAAAGATGCGCCGTTTCATCCCATCCACCGCTGGAAGAGAAAATCAAGGGACCAAATTCAAGGTCTCTTCAGCAATATTGAGCCCCAACACAATATCCATGGCCTCGGGTTCCGTATCGAAATCCACCACAAGACCTACCTTTTTTGCAGGATCTTTCTGGGATTCAAAATGGACGACATCAAAAAGCTTCATACGAATGGAAGCTGCTTCTGTCACCGGAATCTCTACAGTCATGCCTTTATGGATGGGACCTTCCAAAACACTCCCTTTAAAAACAACAGATTTACCGTCATCAGAAAGTGTGGTTTTCTTGACAAAGAATCGTGGCATTCAATCCTTTTTCCTTTTTTAGTGTGTCATAATTTAACTTTTTTCCCCATGGATAGAACCCAGAATCCGCTGATCGTTGGCCGAATTCCTTTTTTAGTCTGCGCTCCTTTTTTTCACGCCGATTTGGATCACCCTCCGACCGGAATCAAATTCATCGATGGCGCACCAGCGCAGCAAAATGATCGCCTACAAAAAGGCTTTATTCATCTAGCCCCGTCCTCCTCGATCGCCTACGCACGAAACCCGGAACAATACTGGATTTTCCCCGACTTATGCACAGGAAGCACACTAGAAATTCGTTCAGTAAAACTTTTTTCTCATCTTTCATGGGAGGAGCTATCGGGGCGGCACGTTCATTTGACCTCTCAATCCGCCACCTCTGTTCAACTTTTACGCCTTTTGCTTGAGCAAAAAAAGGGGATTCATCCCATATGGGAGACCGGAATCTGGCAGAGTGAAATTTGCTCAGCCAGACTGCTGATCGGAGACCTTGCGTTGGAGGAAGAACTTCATGGAGAATGGGAATTTCGTTACGATCTCGCCTCTCTATGGCAAGACTGGTATGGGCTTCCCTTTGTTTTTGGCATGTGGATTATGCACCAGCAGGCCGTGGAACAAAAATCCAAGATATTGAAAACGTACTGTTCCAGGCTTGTGGAAAACGTTCAAGAATTCCGCAAGGACCCCGCTAGTTCTTTACAACGTTGGCTCCAGCAATATCCCACGAGCCTCCGAATCACGGAACTGCTGGACTACTACCGAATTATCGATTATCGTTTTTCGAAAGAGCACAGGCAATCGCTGGCTCTGTTCTATAAGGAATGCCTCAACGCTGGCTGGCTAAAAAAAATGCCGCCTCTACGTTTTTGGGGAGAGTAATCCACAAAGAACCATACAGGCCTAGCCCCAGAATACGGAGATAGCGTCACATCGCGTATATAACAGACGTTTCAACAATCGTAACCGTTCGGTGAACCGCATTCTCCAAAGAACAGAAGCGAACTCGTGTGGCGCTTCTGTT
>DATIQS010000198.1:0-4106 GCA_035470605.1 Fibrobacteraceae bacterium | reverse complement strand
TCAACGAAAAAAGAATCCATCAGCACCTTGCGTACAAGACACCAGACCAAGTATATTTTGATAACCACGAGGAGAGGATGTTGGCTTAGGATCTAACTTAAACATAAGCCATCCATGTCCGGGACATGGGGTCCACCTCAAAAGACCCCGACAACGCGGAGGCAGAGGCGGTTTGTTCTTCAACCGCAACGCCTCCCTCACGCAAAGTATCTGTCCCAGAGCTATCGACCACAGAGCCCTTCACCGTCGCGTAGCGATAAGTCAAGGACTGGGTCCCTAGTCCAAGACTATCCAGCAGATCAATGTTCACACTATCTGTAGTGACCGTATCTCGATAGTCCGCCTTAATAAAGGAAAGCAAATGATTGCCAGGGGAGACGGTCGAAATTTCATAGGAACCATCTGCGGCACTCACCGTCGTTTGTCCACCAGGGTTTACCGTAATCAGGACACCAGACAAGGCGCTGCCGCGACGATCCGTCGCCACGCCTGTGATTTTTCCTGTAAAACCCGCGGAATCCGCATTGGTGAAAGTTTTATCCGTCTGCGAACAGGCGACGAGGAGAAGAAGGGGGAAAAAGTGAAAAATTTTGGGCATAGTGAACCATGAAAAAAATGAAACAAGCTTATCGCAGCTGAAGCAAAGAGTGTTGTGTATCCGTACGCAGAATGTAAATCCCTGGCCGAACGTGAAGAGGAATGTGCTCCCCCGCAATCGCCTGGCGTTCCAGCAAAGTCCGTCCCAATAGATCGCTCAGGCGCAACGGAGTGTCGCGCAAAACAACCAGCGTGTGCCCTTCTACCCGCACGGAGAGGGACGCGGAACCCTCCAAGGCCAGAATAGCATCATCGTCACTAGACGCGCTGGAACTTGCACGCATACGACTGGAAGAGGAATAGGTATTTGCTGTTTCTGTGAAGAAGGTGCGCCCATGCGACGCAGAGGAGGACACCGCAACCGCACTAGAACCCAATGCAGTTACTTGCAAATACTTTCCATACACTTTCGTCACACTGGGGGCAAGCGTTGAACTGGCCTTATAGGTCCAGAGTTCTTCATTCGAATTAAACGCATATAACGTATCACTATCCAGTCGAATGTTATCCAGATAAAGAGTACCGGAAAACGCGGTGGAAACAGGGGAAGCAACGACGCTCATCTCTCGAATCAAATGACTGGTACCGGGCCAACTAAAATTGCTAAGGGAATCGCAATAGGTTTGCCATGTCGTATCTTGAAGAGTATACGAGGCTCCTGTCGAAATCCAGTTCCAAGAGGTGTCATCCAAGGCTGCATAAACACCCAGAGAATTTGCAGCGGTAACGCCAGAAGCCCGCGCATCAAAACAAAAACGGGCATGACCGGAAAGTTCCGTCAAGGAATCCCAATAAAGGACCACCGTGCCGCCAGAGAGGTCACTAAAATCAACAGCCATGACCCGATTAGAACCCGAGGAGGCCGACTCTGCGCTGGATGAGGAACGAGGGATCGAAGGAAACGACCAGGTGACGCCCAAAATCTTGGCAGAATCTTCCGCCGTAGAGGCATAGTAATCCCAAAGCTCTGAGTCATCCTCAAAGGCAAACAGCGTATCCGTATCAAAGCGCACATTATCAAAAAAGACGGTCCCCGAAAAGTCCTGAATGGAGTCATTGACGAAAATCATTAAATCCAATTCTTGAATTTCCCGATCCGAGTCCGTCCATTGAAAATTGGAGACACTAAAGCAATAGGTCGTCCAAACGGAATCATTGTATTCGTTGCGATACAGATAATTGCCGATCCAATTCCAAGAATCGTCTTTAAGCGCCGGAGAGACCTCGATATATCCAGAAGTCCGACCCGTCACCGCTAGATCAAGGCAAAATTGCGAGTAGTCAGACACATCCATGGAGGTATCCCTAAATAGACTGGGATCCTCTCCCCTGGCAAGCCCAGAAAATTCGATAGCCATAACTCCATTCTGGCTGGAGGAGGAAACAATTGCGGAAGAACTCGCGATAGCGCTGGAGCTAGATTCTACAATACTCGAATTGGAGGGGAGTTCCATCCCCACACAACGCACGTTGTCAATCCAGAGAGAACCTTCTTTTCCGCTAGAATCCTGTACTTGCCAGGAAACTTGCGTGACCGCAGAGAGGTCTAAATCAACAGCAGTGCCCCAGCCACTTTGCGCGAACTCACTCCAAGAAGCGGTGACAGTGGTCCATGCGTCCGTAGCCTCTTCAGAGATCAAATAAAAATCATAATCCTCCACATTTCCAGTTTCCACCCGGAAGGAGTGAGCTGCCCCAAAATACTCGTAGCTGATCGTAGTGCATGTTGAAATATCCAAGGCACTCTCGTCTGAACGGAGATACACACCGATTCCCACATAAGGCGTAACAGTCGCCGAGCCTACATCCAGTGTATACGCAATCTTGCCCGCATAAGTCGTTCCATTATCCGGCAAGGCTGTGGGAGAGAAAAGGCTGTCATTGCTTGTCGATGGAGTGACCGTAGACGCCCCTTCATTCGCACTATCTGTGTAGGTGTACCAATAGCCCCCCCAAAGAGATTGTGCATCCCCGTCCTCAAAGTCGTCGATCAAGTCATCCGAAGCACTACTGGAAGAGCTTTCGGAGAAAGAGCTGCTGGACTCATCGAAGGAACTAATGGAAAAAGAACCATAGACATGAATATAGAGGGTATCTGTGGAGGTTAAGTCTTCGCTATCATAAGCCAGGAATGACAACCATTGGATACCTGTGTCCGCTTCCGTTGTCCCAGCGGTGTAGGTAAGCACCGTATTGGTGATGCTGGCTGTACCATGGGCTGGTTCCGTGTTTACCGCAAAGCGGTCGATGGCTCCATCTTCCACATCGGTGGCGGAAAGGGTTACAGTCGCAGTTTCGCCAAGAGCAACCTCCAGGGTATCCATAGAGGAAAACACCGGGGGGTCATTGACGGAAGCACCCCCCAAGGTGAATGTTGTCGACACGGAATCAGAGGCATCAGTCGCGATCACAGTAACGGTAACAGTGTCATAGGCATTGGACGTCAAATTGAAGGATAGAACACCATCACTGATGGATGCTTCATAAAGGGCACTCTCTGAAACACTATAGCTCAGGGAATCGCCGTCAGGATCACTAAAATAGTTGGATAAATCCATAGAATCTGGATCGACGTCCTCATTGGAGTATATTGCGGAAATCCTGGATATGATTGTCGGTGCATCATTTACATTGGCAACCTCCAAGATGAATGAGGTGCTTGCCGTAGCTCCCTCGGGGTCTGTTGCCGTCACCGTAAGTTCCACCGTATCAAAAGCATTGGCCACTAATGTCAAGGTGAGCACGCCATCGGCACTGATGTCTGAGGAGAAAAGGGAGCTGTCCGAGGTAATCGAATACGTCAAATCCTCCCCTTCTGGATCACTAAACACGGTATTCAAATCAGAAATTTCGACCGCTTCAGTGTTATCCTCGTCCAGTTGGACGTCGGAAATTGTCTCGACGACAACAGGAGCGTCATTTACAGCTTCAATCGTTACAACGAAAGTGTCCAAAAGCGTATCACTTGATAGGGTATCAATGGCCGTCACAAAGACAGAATCAACCCCATTCGCATCCTCTTCAAGGACCAGGGATAGCACAACATCAGTGCCAATGGATAAGGACGCGGACAGAATGGAGGAATCGGATAAAACAGCTTCGTATAGGTTTGCACCAGAAAAATGCTCCTCTAAAGGGATAGAATCAATCGCTTCATCCTCGTCAACGGAAATATCGGCAATCTTGGAAATAAGCGATACACCAGAATGACTTGAAGAACTTACGGGAATTGAACTACTTGACAAGGAGGAAGCATACGATACGTTTGTACTACTCGAAGAACTTACGGGAATCGAACTACTTGACAAGGAGGAGGAACTCGCCGCCCATCCCAATGAGGCCATTCCAACCACAACCAGGCAAGCCAGTTTTCCCCACAACCTTTTCATTTTTCATCCTCCACGCAACGAACCGAGAACGCGTTAGTCTTGGTGACATAGCCGGAGTAGAGATCGCTATAGGCGTAATCCATGTTGCGGGCATGGGCGTTCAGGGTGTCGTACTGGGTG
>DATIQS010000197.1:0-17372 GCA_035470605.1 Fibrobacteraceae bacterium | reverse complement strand
CAAGGGAGGAGGTTCCCCATCACCGCCAAAACGGCAGGAAAAATAATGCCGCCGTCCTTCGCGGATCGCAAGGAGAAAAGAAAATACCCGGCCACAAACAAGGGCGCGAAAAGCAAGGAGATCCAACGGAAGTTAAGGACCAAAAGGGCAAGGCTGGCGATCAGGAACCAAGGGCCTAGCATTCGTGCAGAGCGAACCACCGTACGATCCAAAATATGAGGATTCCCGGTATCTAGGGCAAGCTGAGCTCCCGATGTGCGTAAAAAGAGATGATGGGCCCACATGCGTTTCAACATAGGCGTGATTCCAACAGGCTGTTCTACAGACATCAAAAGTCACCCGACCTTGGTGCCATACACCGATTTGAGCTTGACCTGCCAAAGCATTCCATCTAGACTATCCTCTAGCGATTTCGAGGAGCCGAGGTGTTTATCCAGTATCTTGGCGATTCGATAGAAGAATCCATGGTGATGGCCTTCGTTAAGTTTAGGAACCGGAGTTTGGAGTCCGCGTTCCAGTAAGGTATACAGGGTTGCAGGAGGGAGATGCAAGGTCAGGCAACACGTAGAGACGAGCCCCGTAATCCCTAATTCCGGCAGGGTTCCCTCGCGCAGGGGATGCCCATGTTCGAGGCAGGGGACCTCCGTCGGGGCGCTCCAGGTTTTAGCGGACTCAGCCAGATGCTCTGACCAAAGACGCCTGGAGGTTTCATCCACATCACGGCGAATGACGTGAAACAGTGGAGCCAGAATAAACGTCGCATGGCAATGGGGACAAGCGCGAAACGTTGCTCCCCCCAATTGAATGGGCACAGTGGGCGTTTGACAGAAAGAGCATTTGGGATTTTCCATGGCCCAAAAATAGATAATCCCATCATCCAGGAGAATTCGCGCAACGCCCTGTTCCCTGATCTTTCCAAGTGAAGCCTCCAAAAACGCCCGCCAGAACGGCTCCAACGATCATAGGGATGTGCAACAGTGCGGTAAAAGGATACCAACGCCAGAGACGTTGTTCCCGAAACAGGCGAATTCCCAGGATCATGACAAAGGTGTCGCACAGGGTCTTCCAAAGCAACAACGATGCAGCCAGCCAAAGCGGAATCCAGAATCCAACAAGGCCCCAAAGAATGGCGCCAATGACAAGCCCCAGCAGGATTCCTAGATAAAACAGAAACACAGGACCGAGGAGCAACACGGTTCCCCAGTTGTAGTTGACGGTTTTGGAGGCCCAGCGCTTTCGTTGCTCCCAGACGCGTTTCCAGGAATGCTGGGGAGCGGAATCCACAAATGTTGCAGGATCAATGCAGTAGGCGATCGCGTTGGGGCGTAGCGCCGCCAATTTATGCATGAGCAGGTCATCATCGCCACTCACAACATGCTCGACTCCGGCAAAGCCATGCAGCTCTTCAAACACCGACTTGCGATAAGCAAGATTTTGGCCACAAGCGGTAATGGGGTGCCCCCACCCAATCCCCGCGGCATCCACCGTCCGATGCGAAAGGAAGTCTACCGCCTGAAAGCCATACAGTAGAGAGTGAAAACGTCCCTCTGCAGGAAAACGCGAATAGCCGGAGACCCAATCCACACCATCGCGAAAACAAGAGACCATACCCGTGATCCAGCTAGGCGAAACGACACAATCCGCATCGGTGAAGAGAAGAATCTCCCCTGCCGCGCCGGGAACGAGACGAGTGATGGCATTTTTCTTGGGACTGAGTCCCGTCGGGAGTTCGTCTATGCGCAAGAGATGCAGCTTCTGTGGATAGTCTTTATCCCATTTTTTCAACACGGTGGGTGTTCTATCCTCCGAGCGATCATCTGCGACCCGAACCTCCCATTCCCCATCGTAATCCTGGGTGAGGACGGATTTCAGGCAGGCGTCCAGATGAGTCTCTTCGTTCCGGGCACAGATCAGCACGGAAACCTGGGGACGAGAGGAAATGGCGTTGGTTCGACGGAGGTGGAGTAACCCATAAGCCAACGCGAGATCCAAGGCCGCATAACCGACAGCGATCAATCCAAAGAGAATGGACAAGAAAATCATAGCACAAATGTAGGAAGGCAAATGGCTGCGGGAAACCCGGGAAAATCTATTTGAAACGATCCGCGTCGAGTTCCAGGCGTTCTAAAATTCGCGTCAGTGCCTTACGATCGATATCCAAGAGACGAGCGGCCTGGGAGACATTGCCTCGGGTACGCGTAAGCGCCTGCTCGCAACATTGACGTTCCGCCTCCTCCCTCGATTCCTGCAACGTCGGGAACGCGCCCTCTTCTACGACAACCTCTTCAGCGCGGCTGGCGAGCCCCAAATCGGCAGGGGTGATGGTGTGTGTTTTGCAGAGAATCACAGCGCGTTGGATCGCATTTTGCAGTTCACGTACATTGCCAGGCCAGGCGTGGGCAAGGATCGCCCGCTCCGCCTTGCGTCCCAAAGAGAGCCCTTCGATGCCTTGTTGAGCGGCCTGCTGCTGCAGAAAATACTGCGCCAACATCAGGAGGTCTTCGCCACGATCTCGCAAAGCAGGAAGCTCGACGGCGATCACATGGACGCGATAATAGAGGTCTTCTCGAAATTTTCCCTGGTGCACCATTTCCTGTAAATGGCGATGGGACGCGGAAACGAGGCGGAAATCCACGTGGCGAGGTTCACGCCCTCCAACGCGAACCACCTCATTTTCTTGTAACACTCGTAGGAGACGCGTCTGTAAAGACAGATCGAGTTCCCCCAGTTCATCCAGGAACAGGGTTCCCCCGTTGGCCTGTTCAATCCAGCCTGCCCGAGAATCGGTGGCTCCTGTGAAGGCGCCCTTTTCATGTCCAAACAATTCGCTTTCGATAAGGTTCGGAGCGATGGCGCCGCAGTTGATTGCGATGAAGGGGCCCTGAGCGACAGGACTCTGCTGGTGGATGTAATGCGCAAAAAGTTCCTTCCCCGTTCCGGTTTCCCCGTGGATGAAAACGGGGGTCTGTGTGCGCGCCACAGCCTGAGCCTGCTCCAAAGCAGTGCGCATCGCAGGGGAACTGCCTAGAATTCCCTGACGAGCGCTCCCCTGTTCCTGCATTTGTCGCAAGACTCGCGCCTGGATTTCCAGACGTAAGGCCCTGGAAAGAATCAGGGCGAATACACGACGAAGCGACTCAAAGGCCTGGCGATCCTCCTCGGTGAATGGAGAGCCCCCAGAGACGCGATCCAGATAAAGGAAACCAAGTAACTGATCTTGTTCCAGCAAGGGAGCGCACAACAGCGAGGCAATGCGATTTTCTGAAATACTAAGACTCGGATTTGAGCCCGCTTCTCCAGGATAAAGCAGCAGGGTGGCGTTCAATTCCCTAGCCTGCTCTAGGGCAGAACCGCTGAAACGGCGTGGACTTGCCGCTGGCGGAAAACTAGCCAGGACCTCGATTTCCCCTTCCGATTTATCCTTGACAAGAGCGACGCCGTCACAGCGCATCAAACGCGCCACACTCTGTACCAACCTCTTCGAGGTTTCTGCGTAATCCCGGGTTTCCAAAACGGCAGCCATCGCCTCAAAAGCGCTATAGGCTAGGTTTAGGTCCGGAGCATTGGAACCCATAGAGACCGGATCGGAAAAATGCAATTCCTGATCTCCAATGCGCACAAGGCTCCCTGGACGCATTTCCGTTTCCCCATGGCAAATCGCACCATCCACAAGGACAGGAAATTCCGCATGAAGGGAGCGGATATGGAAAGCTCCAGCGCGATATAGGATATACCCGTGTTTGGGTTGAATGCCCTCCCCATGCAACACAATGCCAGAATCCGGGGCGGAACCGAATAACGTCATGCGTTCTCCCAGTGGAATGAGTTTTCCATCCGCAAGACGAAGGAATGGGGTTTCAGGGGTTTCCATGGAAAAAATCTCCGGGAAGACGGGTTTCAGCAAAGGCGCGGATCACTACAGAGGCCCTCTGGACAGAACGGTCCGGGCAATGCAAAGACAACAAGTGGACTCCCGCAGGCAAAGAAATACGAGCCCCACTCAGTCTACGCTCCTGATCTAGGGAGAGTTCACATTGGGCTGGAAGTTTATCAACAACGAGCCATCCGACCGGATTTGCAGGCTGCGCCGGGGTAAGGAATTGACCCTTGGCAGAAGAAGAAACAGACGCGATGGAATCCGCAGGGGATCGAAGGAGTTCCATCGCCGTCGGAGACGAAACCGCAGGAGTCAGAAGGGAATCCCCATTAGGGGTACGCCCCCAAAGACAAAGCAGTCCACCAACCATCAGGATCGCCGAGAAACCCGCAAATTTCCATGATTTCCAAAAAAAACGCCGGGGAGCGACCTGAATTGTCGCCAAAAGAGAAATTGCCTGCGCCTGATTCGGGTCCCACTGCAAAGCCTCTTGACAGAGGTCGATCGCTAAGAGCGGAGCTTTTGGAGATAGAGATGCCGCCGCTTGTGCGCAGCGCGCTCCCATAGACAAACAAAAGGTATCCCCTAGCCAGACATCCAGTTCATGAGAGACAGCAGACCGATCCAGGCCTTCTCCCAAAACAGCCAGCAAAGGCTCCAAAGCCTGTGCGCGACCTTCTGGAGCGGCACATATGCCCTCGAAGATGTGACTTTGTGTGGGAATCAGCTCTTTACCAATTTGCCCCAATGCATAGAGGTCCCCTTCCACGGAGGCAGGAGTTCCTGGTGCTATCGAAGAATCGCGATACCGCGGCGTTCCCTGGGCCTGAAGTTTTCCCCCACCGGGATCCAACAAAACAGCAGTCCCTTCTGCAGGGAAAAGCACATTTCCAGGTTGCAGGTCTCCATGGTTCATTCCGTTGCGATGCAGCTCCTGTAGAGACTCCGCAAGGCGTAGAAACAATTCAGTCCGCCAAGCAAAACGATCCGGCAAAAGCGATCCCAATTCAGAAAGAGAGAGCCCCTGGACCCACTCCATCTCCAAAAAACGGCGTCCCTTCCAAAGGCCTGCGCGAAAAATCTGCGGGAGAACCGACAAATGCGCAGAAGCCATGTGCTGCGCCTCTAAAACCTGCCGGAAACAATCTCCTCTGCGAAAGCGTTTCCAGGCAACCCAACGATCCAGACTCGTACAGCGTAATCGCCAGACTTCGGAAAACGCGCCTTGCCCCAAAAGAACGGGATGCGTATACCCCGGAGGAAAGGATGGCAATCGTTTCATGGTTGCCCCAGAGACTTGCGCGCCTCCACAAGCCATCCCACCACATTGGTGTCTAAGGGATTGCGTTCAAAGGCGACCAGCCATTGCCGCAAAGCCTCCTGAGGATTTCCCCGAAGCCAGAAGGCCATCCCATAGTTGAAGGGCGCAACGATGGATGTGGTGTCCAAGGCCATCGCCTGTTTCCAGAAGGCTTGTGCCTCATCCCAATGGTTCATCCGAAAAGCGAGAAGGGCCGCGGCATTGTCAGCATCCAAATTCTGCGGGAACCAACGCAAGAGTTCCTGATACTGGGAAAGCGCCAATGTCGAATCGCCACGGAATTCCAACGCTTCGCACCACGCTCGCCAGGAGCTCTGCAATTGCACCCCCCCAAGAGAGTCCCCCGCTTGGGAAAAGACCACCCGGTATTCCTGCACCACACGGCGCCAATGTCCGGGAAGATCATCGTGACGATTATCCATATTGGAGAGTTGTTGTCGCAATGCTTCCGCCAGAAGTCTCCGGGCTTCCAAATCATCTGGAGCATCCAGCACAGCCTTCTCCAAAAAGACAACCGCCCGGTCGGCGTCACCTTGACGTAAACACAGTCGCCCCTTTTGCAAATCACCCTGCCCGCAAGTCCAGAGGGTAAACAGACATGTCAGACAGAATCCAAAACGAAGACGCGTCACCATAAGCCTTTCAAACTGAAATTTATTCCCCCTACAAGATAACTCTGGATGCCAGCTGAGGCGGGGAGATTTGTCCTTGAACCCAACACATAAGCCTCTAGCCCCAAAGTGCCATGCGCCCCCATGGTGCGTTCGAATCCCAAGGCGAAATTCGCCAAGAAATCCCGCCGAGTCTGTCTTTGAACTTCCCAGGGAATCCATGTTTCCGATCCATCCGAAGACAACAGATAGAGATTACCACTTTCCGTATCCTGAAACAGCGCAATGTTTCCAGAGCTATCCGCCATTTCTGCCCCCTGAGCCGCATTATTCCAGACATAGGCGTCTGGCCAAAATTTCACTCCAGCGCCCGCCTTTGAGGTGAGGGCCCAATTGGATGAAATCTGATAATCCATTTCCAGAGAAAGTTCGGGCATCCACCAAGTCCCCGGAGTATTCCACGGAGCATCCGGCCCGATCAATGGATGTTCATATCCGAGGATACCCTTGAAACTATTCAACGTCTGCGCGGTTAGGCCTGTGGAGTCATAACACACCAAATCCGTATTTTCCTGAAGGGCTGCGGCGGAGTCCAGACCGGAACAGAGCGCCACCGCACTGGATTGCGCGCTTTCTGTAGAAGGATAAAGCTGCGCCTGGAGCGAAGGCGTCACCTCGAATCGCCACGGATTTCCCTCATGAAACCAAGAAACGCCACCCAGAACAGAAAAGCCGGTGAGAGCCTCCCAGGTGGACCATTGGTGACGCCCCTGGCCCCAGAAGACAAGCACATCGTTACTCGACAGAGACATCATCCAACTTGTATAAGCTTGGGCGTTCCAGAGTGTATCCCCATCGCCACTGCGTTCTACGGTAAGAGAAACATTGATGTTAAAGGCCCCGGCTCCAGTGCCGAGCCCCAAACGCGTACCGCCCTCCCATTCTACGGAATCGCTTGTGATGGAATCCACCCGCCCGGCCCACAGAGCCATTTGAGGCTTCCAAGTCCAATCGCCAGAACGAATGGCATAGGTGGTCTGAAAAAGCAAAGAGGAATGGATCGAATACGAGGTTGCCGTGTCATCGCTCCAGGCTGCGGAATCGCTGATGACCCCCGCACCATCCTCCACCCAGTTTAATTCAAAGGACCAAGGAGAAGGCGGTTCCGGCGCCAAGGGTAGATTTGCGTAACAACGACTCGTGTCCTGCGGGAGACAAAGTTGTCCTGCACGCACGATAAGTTTTTCCATAGGAATCCGTTTCCCTTCCGGGGTCAGGACATCCTGGGCGGAAACGGTCATCACGGCGAAAAGAGCCAGTCGCCAAACTCTCTGTGCAATCATCACAGCCTCCTCTACTAGATTGTATCTCATTGAGCCAGAATCAGCCAGTGGTTTTCACCCGCCCGCAAAAGCACCGGGCCTTTTATCGCGGACGAAAGGGTCACCCGAAGAGCTTCACCCTGGCGCTCCTCTCGAAGCCCCAATTCCCCTCCATTCAAACGAAAGGCATGTGCGCAAACAGAAGACGACAATCCAGCCAAAATCCATTGATGCGTTCCAGCACGCTGAAGCCGAACCGGACGTTCCCGCTCAGAGACGCTCGCTGTGGAAGCATCGCTGAGCGTGCTGCGATCGAGAAGGGAGTCGTAGAGTGAGAAATTCGTATAAAGTTCCAACGTATCCCCTAGCACAAAAAACTCGTAGGCAAGGCCCTCACGAGCGACAAAACGGCTATGCCCGGCAAGGACATCCCCGGTTGGTTGATAAAACGTTTCATAATTGATTCGGTAAGTATACAGGCCATCCATTGGCGTCAATGAGTCTGTACGCCAAATGATGGCGGTTTCCGCATCCAATAGGATCGTAAAAGCCTGCATCGTTCCAGAAACCCAGGCGGAATCTGAATCAAAGGGCTCTAGACTGGAAAAAGAAGTGACCCCATAAAGCACCGTATTTTCGGGGTTAAAAACCCCATAGGTACTATCATCCAGAAAATCGCCGTTCCAATCCGTAGGCACATCTAAAGAAACGCCCCAAGCCGGGAAATCCAGCGTTTCAGACAGAGCTGCCGTAGACGCCCAGAACGACACCAATATGACATTGCGCAATGATGTTACGCACTTCATAAGCCACTCCAGTGTTACGGCTTAATTTTTGGAATTATTGGAGTTGGAATTGCCGTTCCGGTTTTCGATGAATCCGGCTTTCCGTTCATCCGTACGGGCACGGGCGGCATCAATCGCGGACTGTACGCGTTGGGCCTCTTCTGTGGACATGTTGCCAAGGCGTTCCTGGATGCGGGTCTCCACCTCATTTTGGTAGGCGGCTGAATCTTCTCCAGATTCTGATTTCCAGGAGGCTCGTTTCTCTTCCGCGTCCGTCAGGGCGGAACAATCGACAACAGCCTTCATACCCTTGGAGTCCACGGTAACACAATTGGCGGCGAAGGAAAACGTTGCCGCGAATCCCGTCAGGATCACAGCTTTGACGAATTTGGAGGCATTCATATTTCATCTCCTTTTCCCGAAGCATACGCAAATTGCATACCCATTGCAGCGATTTGCTAAAAACAGCAAAAATCTTGGATTTGAAGGGATCAACATCCTTTAAAATTGGGGCGTTTCCGGGCAAAACCTCCAGAAAAGCCACCTATCCCACAAAGTACGGCCCAAAATGTTTTTGGGGTGAAAACGACCAGAAGCCTGGCGGACCACCCGCCAAGCCTCGGGTCCGAAACTTACTTACCGGAGCCGTTTCCTGAGCCTTTGTTCTCAATGAATTGGGCTTTGCGGGCCTGGGTACGGGTCTGCGTGGCCTCTCCAGAGAGTTCGGCTTGATCCGCTTGCGCCTGTGTCATCGTTTGCAAACGCGTTTGCAGTTTTGCCTGGACCTCGGCCTGATAGGCGCTGGAATCCATAGCGGATTTATTTTCATATTGATTACGGGTCTGCGTGGCGGTGCGCAGCTGTTCCTGGGTTGCGGTTCCTGCAATGGAGCCATTCTCGGACTCGGTGCAAGAGGCAACCACCTTTTCTCCAGCGCTATTGGTGGTGACACAGTCGGCTGCGAAAGACATGCCGGCAACCAGGGCGATGGTGGCGATAATCTTGTTCATGGTGTTCTCCTTGTTGATGTGTTCGGACACCCTGGGTATAGCACAAAACATGCCGAATTTTGAAAGGACTATTTTAGATGAAAAAACGGAAATTTGTACGAACTTTCAGTCTCACAATTGGGGTGTTTTCGGGCAATGGGCCGTCATCCAACCCCTTGTTCTAACGAAACCAACGAAATTTCAGCGGATATAGGGAAAAACGAGGATTGGGTTATAACTGGCCAATAAGAGGGCCCGCATCCAATGGTTCTATCTTTCCCTCATGTTCCGTATTCTTCATACAATGAATCGCACTGGCGCATGGAACATGGCGTTTGACGAAATGCTGATCCAGCGAGTGGATGCGGGACTTTCCGAACCATGCGTACGATTTTATACCTGGACCCCTTGGTGCGTTACCCTGGGGAGTTTTCAGGCCGCGGATGAACAATTACAGGTGGAACGGCTGCAAGAAGCCGGCTACGAGGTTGCCAAACGAACCACCGGAGGCCGTGCGGTCTTCCATGCGCAGGAACTGACCTACACGATTTGCGCTCGTAAAGACATCGCACCCTGGGGAAAAACGCTGGGCAGCACCTACGACTGGATAGCGGAACGACTCCTGGAAGGTCTCGCCCAAGTAGGATTTCAAGGGAGCCTAGAACGCGGCGACAATGCGGCCAAGGAAATCGCTCGCGACCAGCATCTCACCAAACCCCCCTGTTTCTCTAGTGCATCCCGTGCCGAAATCGCCTGGCAGGGCCGTAAGGTGGTGGGATCGGCTCAGCGCCGCACCCGGAACGCCTTTTTGCAACACGGCTCTATTCTTTTGGGGCCTGCCCACGCAGAATTGGTGGATTTTCTGGACTTCCCAGAGGAGCAAAAATCCATGTTGCGCGCCCATTTATTACAGCACTCCGTGAGTCTATCTGAAATTCCAGGGGTGGATGCAAAACTGCCCAATGTTCTTAATGCATTGGAACATACCTTTGCTCAGGCGCTTGGAGCGGCAGAAGGGGAAATCGCTCCAGAAGAACTCGCCGCCACGAAAGCCTTGCTTCAACCGAAAGCCCGCAGTTGACCTGGGTGATTTTGTGACGGCCCATTTCCTGTGGAATAGCCTCCAGAGACTCCTTCAGTGAGTCGGGGCGCCGTATCCCTAGGGCTTGGCCTCGCTCGATTCGTTGCAGAGATCCAAACGCCGACCTTGGTTCCTAGCGACAGGTACGAAAGCTCCTACGATGGGATTGCCCTAGAAATCGATCAGTTCTCCCCACAGACAGAACAACGACGCCAGTAAAAAGAACAAACAGATTGTGCTGTGTCGGATCATGTGGCAAACTTCAGAATATCGAAAAAATAGATAGAGTTTATGCGTTCATCTTTCGTAGGGAATTCAATGCCCCCACAGCCCAATCCCTGGAACTGCCCTTTCCGAGTTCCACCACGGCCTGTAGTGGCGTATTGGCAAGATAGCGCATGCTCCCCCCTACTCGTTCCTGCCAAGGCCCCAGGTCGCGTAAATCAGGTCCCGGATTTTCCGCGAAGGTCATCGCAAGCAGACCACGTTGCGTCTGTAGACCCTGAATCCGATATTTGCGAGCCCAGAGGCCGCACTCGATCACCAGCAGCAGGTTCTCCGCTGGTTCTGGCAAGGGCCCGAAGCGATCCCGCATTTCCTGGCGTACCGGATCAATCTGTGCCGGTTCTTCCAGACGCGCTAGGCGTTGATAAAGGGCGATGCGCTGCAAACCATCCTCGATCCAATGTTCGGGCAGGAAGGCGTCAATGCCCAGTTCGACTCGCGGTTGCAGAGTCACCTGCGGCGCCTTGCCCTGTAATTCCTCCACGACCTCGCGAACCATGCGCACATAGGTTTCAAAACCCACTTCCTCTACGAAGCCGCTTTGTTCCTCACCCAGCAGGTTTCCCGCCCCGCGAATTTCCAAATCTTTCATCGCGAGCTGGTAGCCGGATCCCAAATCAGAGAAGCGTTCAAGGGCATCTAGACGTTTCTGTGCATCCAGAGAAATCGATCCCTCCGCCGGGATCACGAGCAAAGCCAAGGCATGGACGTTGGATCGTCCGACACGCCCACGCATCTGGTAGAGCTGGCTCATGCCAAAATGGTGTGCATTCAGAATCACGATGGTGTTGGCATTGGGTACATCCAAACCGGATTCGATAATACTCGTGGAGAGAAGGATGTCGGCCTCGCGGTTCATAAACGCGGCCATAACCGTTTCCAGGTCCTTTTCGTTCATCTGCCCATGCGCCACCGCGACCTTGGCCTCCGGGGCCCAGGCGCGGACCTGTTCTGCGACCTCGTGAATGTCTTTCACCTTATCATGCACCACGAAGACCTGACCACCGCGCGCCAGTTCCTCCTTGACCGATTCGGCGATCACCAGATCGTTTCGGCGGAGGACACGAGTCTCGACAGGCAAACGGCTGCGGGGCGGCGTATTGATGAGCGAAATATCGCGAAGCCCCGTGAGGGATAAATGCAGTGTCCGAGGAATAGGGGTTGCACTCATGGAAAGCGTATCTACCGTGGTGCGCAACTGACGGATGCGTTCCTTTTGCTTCACGCCGAATTTCTGTTCCTCATCGATCAGGAGCAAGCCGAGATCCTGGAAACCAACCTTTTCCGACAAGAGAGCATGCGTCCCCACCACGATGTCGATTTTGCCCTCCCGAAGACGTTGATAAATCTCCTTTTTCTCCGAAGTGCTCCGGTATCGATTGACCAGGTCCACCACAACAGGCCATTCCGCAAAACGCGATCGAATGGTTTCATAGTGCTGCGCAGCTAAAATCGTCGTTGGCGCGAGGACACAGACCTGCTTCCGGGCATGTACGACTTTAAACGCAACCCGCATCGCCACTTCGGTTTTTCCAAAGCCGACATCTCCACAGACCAGCCGATCCATGGGACGATTGAGTTGCAGATCGGCCTTAATTTCAGCAGTGGCGCGCACCTGATCGGGCGTGGGTTCATATTCAAAAGCGGATTCAAATTCCGTCTGAGCTGGACTGTCTGGGGGAAAGGCGAAACCCTGAACGGTTTGCCGTTTCGCATAAAGTTCAACTAGGTCCTGAGCAATCTCCACAATGCGACGACGAACTCTCGCCTTGACGTTCTCCCAGACTTTGCCTCCCAATCGCTGCAAAGTCGGTGGCGCATCCTCATCCACATTCAAACGTTCGATTTTGTAGAGGTCGGATACGGGAAAGGTGAGTCGATCCCGGCCGGCGTATTCCAAAAGGACACAATCCACATGGGCGCCATCTACAAGGATTCGAGAGAGCCCGGCAAAACGTCCCGCCCCATGATCCCGGTGCACCACATAATCACCACGCTGCAGAGAATCCAACTGCGACACGGGTTGCGCGGAACTCGATACGCCTCGTTTGCGCACCCGCTGGGTAAGGCGGTTGAAAATCTGGTGTTCCGTGAGAAAGGCACAATCCACAGATTCCGCCCAAAAGCCTTCAGTAAGATGTCCAACCAACACCTCTTCAATGCCGGAATCCGCCACCAATTGCGCCAGACGCGCCGCCTGTCCTGCATTGGGAGCTAGCAGCCAGACACGCCCGCCCTGATCATGAAACTGGGTGACATCCCCAAGAGCGCCATCCAGTCCAGCCTGCGTCCGTTCCTGAGGACGCATCTCTATCGACGTATAACGTCCTGAAGAGGAGCGAACCCGCGTGAAGCCAAGCCCCAGTTTCGCCTCGCGGGAATGACGTAGTTGTTCCCAATTCCACAGTAGTTGTTCTGTTCCATTTAACAGGGCGTCTCCGACTCCACGTGCCGCCTGTTCCGCCTCCTGCCAGGTTGTCCATATCTGGGAGACCCGATCCGGCATTAGATCCGGTTCATCCCAAAACACGACACCGTCGCGCAGATAATCCAGCAGCCCCGTATGCAATGACTCAAACCAGGCGCGTTTCCAACACAATCCAGGGACCTCCCCCCTACGAATCGCTTCGGCAAAGGCGCTGGAAATCAGCGCCCCACGCTCTCGTTCCATACGAACGAGGCCCGCCTGCAATTCCTGAGGATTGGGACGGAATTCCCCCATGGGGAAGACATCTGCCTGCTCCACGGTGTCCAGGGATCGCTGCGAAAAAAGATCAAAATGCCGGATGGATTCAATCTCGTCGCCAAAGAGTTCGAGCCGCAATGGGTGTTCCGAAAGCAGCGGGTTGATATCGACAATACATCCACGAATCGAAAAATCGCCTAGGTTCTCCACCACGGGTTGCTCGCGAAATCCAAGATCCACCAGCGTTTCGCGCAATGTGTCGGTATCGCAAACGTCCCCTTTGCGGAAATGAAGGCAACGCCCATCCAGAAATCCTGGTTGCGGCAAACGCATCAACACAGCCACCAACGGAGCCACGACGACCAGGGGCATCCCGGAGCGAAGACGCAAAAAGACATCCAACCGATCTTCCAGATTGGCACCAAAGGGCTCCTTCGCCTCGAAAGGCTTGATCCCTAGCCCAGGGAACAGACGAACATCGTCCTCCCCCAGAATACCCTCCAAATTCGCAGTCCACTGTTCCGCGGAACGCATGTCGGAACAAACCACCAAAACAGAGTGCCCCGCCAGAAATTCTCTGGCAACCCACAGAGCTTGCGCGGAGGGGGTACATCCAGAAACCATGGGAAGGGCGCCGCGAGCGGGTTCAACATGGGGAAAACCGGGAATCCCGAATTCCAGCAGAAAATTTCGCAAAGTTTGCATTGGGGTAAATGTAAAAATGGAGGCGCTTGGTGCCCTGGGAGAGCCTTCTCACCTAGGCTTTCCTACATTTACAGGCATGACAAAATTTGAATTGCGAACCTTGGGCGACCAAATTCTGGTGGGCTACAAGGTCTCTATGGAAGAGGCACAGGCGATCGCCGCCTTGCCGGATGAAATGCTCTGGGAACTCATGGCGATTGCGGATCGCGTACGCCACCATTTTAAGGGCGATCGGGTCCATACCTGCGCCATTCTCAACGGGAAATCCGGGAAATGCTCGGAGGATTGCGCCTACTGCAGCCAGTCCCATGTGGCCACGACCGATGCTCCTATTTATGGCCTTATGTCCAAGGAACAGATGCAAGAAGCCGCTATGGCAGCCTATCGTGGCGGTGCCGACCGTTTCGCGGTGGTCACTTCGGGGCGCGCCCTCCCCTCGGCACAGGTTTCCCAAATCGCCGAGGCGATTGCAGGTCTTCCTCAAGAAGAACAGAAAACCCATTGGTGCTCCTCCCTGGGGATCCTGGCCGAACCCGAACTCCGTGTGTTGTATGCCGCAGGGGTCACCCGATTCCATCACAACCTGGAAACCGCGCGTTCGCATTACCCCAACATCTGCACCACCCACACTTACGATGAACGCATCGCCACCATCCGCGCCGCTCAACGCGTGGGGATGTCCGTCTGCTCTGGAGGCATCTTCGGATTGGGCGAAACCGATGCACAAGCCGCTGAATTCGCCTTGGAACTGCGGGACCTAAACGTCGATTCCGTTCCGATAAACTTCCTCATCCCTATTCCCGGTACGCGCCTCCACGCGCAAAATCTGCCACGAATCAGCCCACGCCGCTGTCTAAAGCTCATCGCCCTGTTCCGCCTCGTGTTACCGAGTCAGGACATCTTAATCTGCGGTGGACGGGTGGACAACCTCGGTGAATTGCATCCTCTGGTGCTCTGCGCTGGGGCCAACGGCATCATGACGGGAAATTATCTAACCCGAGATGGACGCACGCCCGCCCACGATCGTGCTTTACTTGAAGCGATGGGACGCGTTCACGGACTTCAATAGGGACTCGTTTCCCTCTTTAGCCTAACGGTCACAGTTGAGCCGGTCAATTTACTTTGAGGCGCGATCTCCGAACTGGGCCTAAGCTACAGATTCACGCATCAGCGAGCAAACAAGTCATGGCAAGATCAGTGCCTGTTCATCGACCTATATGCTCGCCGCGTGGTAAGGCGCTCCGTAGTTCTCAGACCCAAAAACAATACAGAGCATCCAGCAGGACAGCCTGGTTCAATTGTCTTCCAAACAACGCACCGAAATGCCGGCCATTGCTTGGGTGTGTACCGAAGAAATAATGTCATTGCTTGTGTACATCATGTACCACTCATTGTACTCTCCCGAAGTCAACCGCCAGTAGCCGTATTCGCCACCATAGTTGAAGCCCTGGTGGAAGTACCTGCCACCCGGCAGGGCGGAAAAGCCATAGGTATTCAGATTGGAAATTCCCGACCAGGATTTCCATCCGCTGGTTGCTTTGAGATACTTTGCTCCATTGGTGGTGCCGCCCACGTAGCTTTGCAGGGTTTCAAATTCATTGTTGGAGGGTAGATGCCAACCGCTCGGACAGGCGCTACTCGCCGCTGTCTCGTTATACAAAACCCCATAAGTGGTGTAATTGCTAGTGGCCTTGGCATCACTCACACTGGTACCATCGTAGCCATACACATAATATTCGGCGTCCGTGTCGGAGGAATCCGCTATGGAGCTCACCGAAGGCAGATACGCCAGATTCTGTGCCATCCACGTTTGAGTACCAATCACAACGGTTTTATACGTCAGCCCGTCGCGTGAGTCAGTCATTGAGCCATAAGAAACAACAACGCTACTAGAAGAAGACGCCAGACTCGAGGAAGACACTACTGGAGCGACGGACGAGGACAACGCTTGACTCGAAGAAGACACTACCGAAGCAACAGACGAGGAAGAAACCTCTTTCGAAGACGAAACGACCGAAGCGATGGATGAGGACAACGCTTGACTCGAGGAAGACACTACCGAAGCAACAGACGAGGAAGAAACCTCTTTCGAAGACGAAACTACTGGAGCGACGGACGAGGACAACGCTTGACTCGAGGAAGACACTACCGAAGCAACAGACGAGGAAGAGACCTCTTTCGAAGACGAAACTACTGGAGCGACGGACGAGGAAGAGACCTCTTTCGAAGACGAAACTACCGAGGCGACGGATGAGGAGGATGCCTCACCAGAAGACGAAACTTCCGAGGCGACGGACGAGGATAATGCTTCACTCGAAGCGTTTGATTCCGAACTTGCAGGGTCGTCTCCATTGCTGGTTCCGCTGTTTCCTCCGCAAGACGCGAGTGTCAGTATGGTTAAAAACAATCCCAATTCTATTTTCCACATATATATTTCTCCTTTAGATTCAATTAATTTTCACAACGCACGAGTACGTAGTACAGTTCCGATGCCAGTTTCCATGGGATGAACAAACGTTGTTCCGTCGTCTCCGTCTGGTCTCCGATAAAGTCGACCACCGTAATATTGGATTTTGTGGAGGATAAATTCTAACCCCAGGTGGAGACCATAGACAACAGAATCACCAGAGCTTTTCAAATTTGCAAATCGCAATTTTTAGTACCGTAAATGTCACCATCATCTCCCCACGAACGAAGTCCGTAGCGAAATTTCGGAACGGAAATATAATTATCCTCTCCAGCCATTAAAACGGAAACATTTGGTTTTGTGTGTTTCGTATCACTCCGGTGGGTGAAACGGAAAATAACCGTAACCCGATACAAACTATGCGCCGAAGTATGCTGAGACAAGCACCTCGTGCTGAACGCAGAGATGTCGTTCACTGTGTACCCTAATCGTTTGGATACGAAGTTCGTGCCGAAACAGGAAAGAACTGCCAGAAATCCATATTGAGACCCGGTGTTTTTTCCGCCATAGGGCGGCACAACATCATCCTAGAGCCCGCGTTGACCAAGTCATTCGGATTTATTCCGCCAGGATATCCATCGCGTCGCGCAAATCTTTAACAGGATATTCTCGTTTCTTCAGATAATCGAGAAAGGCCTGAAAAATCGGAGTGCGCGTATAGTAGACATCCACAGGGGCTTCACTGGTATCCAGAATGACGTGAAAACCAAAAATCACCAAACGGGCGCCGTTATCCGTGGCTTCCTCCAAACGATTGATCAAATCCTGCTCCGTATGCTCCGATTTGACTGCAAAATATCCCAAATGGAGGCGATCAATGGACCCGATATAGTCCAAATCATGGGAGGTGCGGATATTTTTCACCTTGCTGGCAACAATGGACTCCACCGAGTCATTATAGTTCCCATAAGCATAAGCCCAGCTATCCAGGCGCAGTCCATTGGCACGGAAAAAGGAATCCACCGTCGCCACCTGCCAACGAACGCTATCCATCGGAAGCGCCGCCAGGTTCTCGTGGGTAACCCCATGGCCGCCATTTTCCCAGCCAGCCGCTTCCATTTCCTGCACTTGAGCCAACTTTAAATTATCGGGCAATCCCAAATGAGTCAATGGGAAAAAGTGTGACCCCTTCCAGGAGGAATCCATAGTTCGCATCAGTGCAAACCCACGGTCGTAGATGCTGTGGTGCGCATCATCAAAGGTGATGACCACAATAGGCAAATCACTTTGAGTCTCAGTCGGC
>DATIQS010000196.1:0-8775 GCA_035470605.1 Fibrobacteraceae bacterium | reverse complement strand
CTCCAGCTTGTTCACTTGGATGTTTGGTGGTCTGAATAGTTGAGGGGCGAACTGGGACATTATTGGGATGTCGCTGTATCCTGAAGCAGACACATGGGATTCTCTAGGGCACTTGGCCTTGCTGAATATGAAAAAGATGGTGAATAACTATGGGAAAGATGTCATGCTGGTGGAAATCGGCATGGGATATACCGATTCCACGGAGTCCAAAAATTTTATTCAGAGCATGATCTCTCGGGTTGAGGATTCGGTACCCAACAACCATGGGCTGGGGGTTTTCTGGTGGGAGCCCGAATGCTATGGTGGATGGAACGGTTATAGCAAGGGCACCTGGAACAGCAACGGTCGCCCGACGATCGCGTTGGACGGATTTTTGGTTTCCAGTTCCTCGATTTCGAGTTCCAGCAAGGTTTCGTCGAGTTCCAGTCTTGCCTCCTCCTCCTCTCAGCTTTCCAGTGGCGCGTTGGTTATCCAGGGAGAGGATTTTTGCACGGCGGATGGCGCTCTCGAAACAGCGAATAGCGGCTACGAGGGCTCGGGGTATTTGAATGGGGACAACAATCAAGGCGCTTCGGCTAGCTGGGTCGTTTCTGCATCTTCGACAGAAACGGTGACCATCACCATCCGTTTTGCGAATGGGAAATCTGATGATCGGTCGGTGGCGGTGGTGTTGAATGGGGATACGGTGGTTACGAGTCTGTCTTTGGCTTCTACGGGTTCCTGGACGACATGGTCCACCGTGGAATTTTCCGTGACGCTAACGGAGGGACGAAATGAGTTAACCTTGGTCGCCTTGACGGAAAACGGCCCTGCCAATATCGATCAGATTATTTTCTCATCTGAAAATGTCTCGGCGACGACCTGTGAGGAAGAATTGTCCTCCAGTTCGTTTGAAGGGAACTCGTCTTCTGAAGGGTGGTCTTCCATCCGGGCATCCAAAGGCATATTCCAGGAGATCCAGGCGAAATTTTACGATTTGCTGGGACGATTCCAGGGTGTTCGTTAAGTCCGGGATCCTTTTTTGCCGGCCAGCCATTCGTCGAACGAAATGCTGCGATCTACACAACCTTCTGGACGCAATTCCAGCACCCGATTGGTAACCGCTTGGGCGAATTCATGGTCCTGGCAAGAGAAGATGACAGGTCCCGGGAACGCCTCTAAGGCCGTTTGCAGGGCGGTGATGGATTCCAGATCCAGGTGAGAGGTTGGCTCATCAAGCATCAGACAGTTCGCATTGGACAACATCATGCGGGAAAGCATGCAGCGCACTTTTTCCCCTCCAGAAAGGACCCGAGCGCTTTTGAGCGCCTCCTCCCCAGAAAAAAGCATCCGTCCTAGAAAACCGCGGATAAAGGTTTCATCCTTTTCCACGCTATATTGGCGCAACCAGTCTACCAGATTCAGCTCCGAATCGAAATAGGCGTCGTTGGATTTCGGAAAGTAGCTGAAAGAGATGGTATTCCCCCATTTGAACGATCCGTCTAGGGGCTTCACCTCACCGGCCAGAGTCTGGAATAGTTGCGTTTTGAGCGTGTCATAATCCCCAACCAATGCCAGTTTGTCTGTGGAGCCTAGAATAAGGGAGAGCTGGTCCACGCGTCCTGCTTCACCCGCATCAATGGACAGTTTGTCGATTTCCAGGATGATTTTTCCGGGTTCCCGTTCCATTTTAAAATTCACCCAGGGAAATTTGCGACTGGACGCGGGCATTTCCTCTAGGGTCATTTTTTCCAATAATTTTTTGCGGCTCGTGGCCTGCTTTGCCTTGGAGGCGTTGGAACTGAAACGCGCGATGAAGCTTTTCAGTTCATTCATTTTTTCTTCGGTACGTCGGTTTTGATCCTTTCTCTGTTGGGCTGCTAATTGTGAGGCCTGGTACCAAAAATCGTAGTTGCCTGTATAGATGGCGATTTTCCCATAGTCGATGTCACAGGTATGTGTGCAGACCTGATTAAGAAAGTGACGATCATGCGAAACCACAATGACGGTGTTTTCGCAGCGCCCCAAATAGTCCTCCAACCAACTGACCGATTCGATGTCCAAATGGTTGGTGGGCTCGTCAAGGAGAAGCGTATCCGGGTTTCCGAAAAGCGCCTGACAGAGCAGAACACGGACTTTTTGTCCCCCTTCTAACTCTCGCATAAAACGACCATGCAAATCTTCGGAGATTCCCAGCCCCTTCAGGAGGACCGCTGCATTGGATTCGGCCTCATAACCGTCGAGTTCGGCAAAGCGCCCTTCCAATTCTGCGGCGCGTTCCCCTTCCGCTTCGGTCATTTCTTCCTTTGCGTATAAGACTTCACGTTCTCTAAGGATGGAATGGAGCTCTGCATGCCCCATCAAAACAGAGTCAAGTACCGTATGGTCCTCGAAGGCGAAATGATCCTGTTTTAATACGGCAAGACGTTCCCCTGGGCCATGCGCCACTTCCCCTGAATTGGGCTCAATTTCCCCTGAAAGAATTTTTAGAAACGTGGACTTCCCGGCGCCATTTGCGCCAATTACACCATAGCAGTTTCCCTTTTGGAAGGCGAGGTTGACCTCCTTGAAAAGGGTGCGTTTACCAAAGGACAGCGATACATCGGAAACTTTCAACATGCCGCAAATTTAGAAACCTCATGCTTCCAAAATGACCGGCAGATCCGAAGGATTTTTCGTATTTGAAACAATTTGTAGCTGATTATCCACCAGGAAATTGCGTCCAGCCCACATGGCGGCGAGAGAGGCGGCATTGCGTTGGAGCCCAGAAATTACAAAGCCCTCTAGGTAAATTGCTCCTTCCAGACTATAAACGCGGATTCGAGCTCCATGCAGGGAACTATTACGCCGCATGGCCTGAGCCACAGCGCGGACGCGATCTTGGATAGGGGATTCTTCCATGGGACGGAGGCGTAGCTCCAAATGCAAATCCCGGATTCCTGGAATTGCTGAGATCAGTTGGCGAGCCCTGATTCGTGCTGGCTCCTCGCGGTAAAAGGCCGATATTGCGACTTGTCCCTGTGAGCATTGGAGCCGAACTCCTAAAAGGCCGATGCCTGGTTGCATCAAGGTATGCCAAACCTGAGCCGAAAGGGCCTCGTCAGAAATCTGCCGCGTTGGTTCCACCACTAAAAGGTCCACCGCCCCGCGAGCCAAGGGTAATTGCCGAAGGCCTTGTCGCAATTCTTCCGCTTCAGGCAAGCTGGAACAGGTGCCTCGCACATAAACAACGCCTTGTCCCGCATCCAAAGAAATACGGTCCAACGAATACGGGAGATGATGACTTACCCATTCCCGAGCTTCCTGGACTAGAATTCGGTTTTCAGGGATGTTGCGGTATTCCGGCAAGGTGACGAGCAATAATCCCTCATCTTCGAATTGGACGACAAGCCTTGTTTCTCTGCCATAAAGGAGGCCCACGGCGCGTCCAAATTTTTCCCGTGTAACGTGGTAAACCAAATCCCCAATACGAGTCTCCGCAGCAGATGTCGGTAAAAGGCGATAACCTTCGAGGGCATTCTCTCCGTACGTCATCTGTGCCGCAGGAGACCAGCGTTCCTCCTCGCCGGATTCCATGGAAATCACAAAGGATTCCTGATGGCCGGATCGGAAACGACTTTTGATTCGTCCCACACAAGAGGCCCCGGGTATATAAACCGTATCCTTCACCTGTAGACGGCTACGCCCGGCAATTTTGCAGAGAGAACCTTCTAAAGGGGGCGCACTGAAATCGCGGAACTCGTCTGCGACATAAATCAGAGATTGACGGCAGTGATGGCAGGTCGCTAGAATTGGTTCACGAGAAGGAGCTGCTACACCTGTATATAGAGGCTCCCTGGCTTTGAGGGAATGTAGGAACACCCCTCCACAAGTCCGGCAGAACAAGGGAAAGTCAGCGACGGGGATGCGGAAAACTTGCAGCATGCCCGTCCAAGCCTCAACCCATCAATGGTTCCGCAATTTCAAGACGCCGGAGAACTTCCGCTTGGCCGATTACTTCCAACAGTTCGAAGAGACCTGGCCCAGCAGCTACCCCGGAAACAGCCAAACGCACCGGATGAACCAAAACCCCCAGTTTGGCATCCAAACGAGTGCAGACGGACATAAAGGCTTGTTCTATGCTGGGGGCATCAAAGGAGGACAATTGGGCAAGCTGTTCCCGAACAGCAGTGGTTGTCTGTCGGGAACCTGGACCCCAAGCCTTGGTGCGGGCTTTTTCATCGTAGGTTTCTGGAGCGATGAAGAAGTAACGACTCATCCCGGGCAAATCTTTCAAGAAATGGACCCGAGTTTTCAGCAGATCGGCGATGCCGATCATTTTTTCTTGAGAGACGGAGGCGGTATCTACTCCTTGAGCCTCTAGGTTTTCCCGGAGATACTGAGCTAACCAGGCCGTATCCTTACGATGAATGTGTTGACCGTTCATCCATTCCAATTTTTTTTCATCAAAAGCGGCCGCCTTGGGATTGATCCGATCCAGGGTGAATTTGGCAATCATTTCGTCTAACGACATCACCTCGCGATCGTCCCCAGGGTTCCAACCAAGTAAGGCGAGGAAATTCACCAGCGTTTCTGGTAGATACCCTTGGTCGCGGAAATCGCCGACACTGGCAGCCCCTTTGCGTTTAGAAAGTTTGCCTCCCCCTGCAGCCAGAATCACCGGAAGATGGCAGAATACAGGTGGTTCCCAACCCAAGGCCTGGTAAAGCAACACGTGTTTTGGAGTGGAGCTGATCCATTCATCACCACGCAACACATGGGTCGTCCCCATCGCGTGATCATCCACTACGCTGGCGAGATGGTACGTCGGATATTTGTCGCGTTTAAGGATGACCAGATCATCGAGTAGGGCGTTCCGAGTCTCAATAGAGCCACGGATCTGATCCACAAACCCCGTAACACCATCCAGCGGGATTTTAAAACGCACCACCGCTTTCTCTCCGGCGGCAAGGCGGGCGCGAGCCTCTGCTAAAGGCAAATCACGGCACTTCCGATCGTACCCGCTTACCGCTTGACCGGAGGCCTCCTGGGCTTTGCGAACCTCTTCCAGTCGTTCTTCGGTGCAGAAACAATAATAGGCGAGCCCTTTCTCCAGCAGGGATTCAACCGCTCTTGCATAAATATCCAGACGCTCCGATTGGAAATAGGGTCCATAAGGACCGCCCACTTCGGGGCCCTCATCCCATTGCAGTCCGAGCCATTTCAGGTCGCGCAATAAATCATGCAGAGCCGCTTCGTTGTAACGCTTACGGTCGGTGTCTTCGATGCGCAAATAAAAGGTCCCGCCCATGGCCTTAGCGTAGAAGTAGTTGTAAATGGCCGTCCGCGCGCCTCCCACATGCAAATAACCGGTAGGGGATGGAGCAAAACGGACACGAACAGGGCGCTGGTTTTCGGACATGAATTTCCTTTGAGATGAGTTTCTGGAAAAATTAGGAAACATCCGCATGCATTGACTCACCAAAGACACTGCGCCCTTGTGTTTACAAAAATCCTCAAATTTCCTATTATTGAGAATCAACTATCAATAAGGACGCGTAAAAATTGTTACCTGTGACCATTCTCTCTGGTTTTCTCGGTGCCGGGAAAACGTCATTACTGAACCATATTCTAAACAATCAAGAAGGGATGCGCGTTGCCCTGATCGTCAACGACATGGCGGAAATCAACATCGACGCCATGACTGTCGCGAATCAATCCGCCATCGTCCAAGCGGACAGCGAAATCGTACAAATGACCAACGGTTGCATCTGTTGCTCACTGCGGAGCGAACTCTTAACGGAAGTTCGAAAACTCGCGATGGAAGGGAGTTTCGACTATATGCTGATCGAGGCTTCCGGCATTAGCGAGCCCCTTCCTGTGGCGCAGACGTTTCTCTATACATCCCCTGATGGCCTCTGCCTAAAAGATTTGGCGGTCATTGATACCCTGGTGACGGTAGTAGATGCCTCTGCATTTTGGACGCAATTCAACGGGGATTCCGATGACGCCGATGATGATATTGGAGAAATTCATGCCCATCAGATCGAGTTTGCGGATGTCTTGGTGCTCAATAAGACCGACCTCGCCAAGGAAGACGATATTGCGCGTTTGGAAACGTTTGTTGCCTCGGTAAATTCTCATGCAAAAATTTTTCGTTCCACCCAGGGTGTTGTCCCATTGAACGCAGTCCTAGGCACAAGATCCTTCGATCCAGACAGGACGGCCGGGGCGGCAAATTTTAGCTGGGGAAATGCGAACGTGGAGACGGAACACCATCACCACCACCATCGCCACGGCATCACGAGTTTCAGCTTTTCCGCCAGAGTGCCTATGCATCCACTTCGGTTCCGGGAATTTCTTGGGAACCTGCCCAGCTCGGTCATTCGGGCCAAGGGATTCGTTTGGCTGGCCGGGGACATGGACCAGGCCCATTTCCTTTCCATCGCAGGAATCAGCATGAAAATGGACGTTTCTGGGTTCTGGTGGGATTCCGTTTCCAAAAAGCAATGGCCCAAAGACCCCAATGTTCGCAAATCGATCCTGTCCAACTTCAAAAAGCCCTGGGGAGATCGTCGGCAAGAGCTGGTGTTCATTGGAAACAACTGGGAACCTGAGAAGCACAAAAAGCTCTTGGAACAGTGCTTGCTCTCACCGGAGGAAATGGCCGAGCCAGAGGGTTATTGGGAAAATTATCTGGAAACGCTGGAAGAGGAATAACCCGGCATTAAACCTAACGACCGCAGTTGTACACACAGTGCATATGTGCCAGTAACAGCTAAAGCTTAACTGGCATATCAGGAGGGATAGAGTTTGGCTAAGGCCTTGATGCCAGAAGCGTTGCGAACGACCGTAGGCACACTTGGAGGGTGTGACGGATGGGAGAAGCAACGTCTTATGGCGCTGATCTGCCAGTTCCGGTCCACCGGAGTACTGGCAGATATCCAAGGTAGGCTTGTGCCGAGGAACGAAGTGACCGGATTTGACGCCGGTCAGTTGGAAAGAGGAGTTATGCCGAAATCGACCCGGTCAACTGCGGCCGTTAGGATAAGACGTTACAAAAGAAATGTTGTCCCGATCGCTAGCAGAATCCCCGCATAAATCCCTCCCAGAGTGTCGTCCGCCAACACGCCCCAGGCGCCGGGGAGGGATTCCAAACGGTGGATTCCCAGGGGCTTGGTAATGTCGAAAAGACGGAAAAGCGCGAGCCCTACCAGAAGCAACCAGGGATTGGATTGTAGAACATCAGGCGCCACGAAGCCGAAGGTCAGGGTTTGGCCCACCACTTCATCCACGACGACCTTCTGAGGATCCTCCACGTGATCTCGCTGGATGATGAAGGTCACCGAAGGCCAGGCCACAAAGAAGAGGGCCATGGCGAGAGGGAGAAAGGCATTGATGGTTGCTGCTCCCAGGGATAAAGATGGGAAATCCGGGATGAGGATAAGTATGGCCCAGAGGAAGGGCAACGTGCCGATGGAGCCCATGGTTCCTGGAGCTTTCGGGAAAAGGCCGAGACCGAACCAAGTGGCGAAGAGCGTATGGAAGAGGCGCATGGTCGGCCCAGAGATCAATGGGGCAGGGAAGAAAGGAAATCGGGTTTTTCCTGGAAGTCGGGAATGTGGAGTTTGGCGCGTAGTTCGTCCCAACGTAGCACTTGTCCTTGCCAGTGGTATAAGCGATAGAGCCTACGTGCGACGCGCGTGGCGATTTCGTAGCTGATGGTGTGGCAGCGTTCCGCAATTCCTTCCAGGGAAATGCGTGGATCGAGTTCCCCATGGATCGCATCGACGGGATCGCCGACTTGGGCTTCGGGAACATCGTCCACGTTAATCATGGTTGCGTCCATACAAACGCGCCCCAGAATGGGACAAGGCTTTCCTCGTACGAACATCCAGCCTTGATTGACCTCTCCGCGCATGTAGCCATCTCCGTAGCCGATCGCTACTGTAGCTACGCGTGTGGCTCTGGGCGCGGTCCAATACTGTCCGTAGGAAACCGATTCGCCTTGGGGTACCGTGCGGATTTGGCGAATGGTGGTTCTCATGCGCATCACTGGTCGCAGAGGCCAGAGCGAAGGTTGGGCTCCCATGGGATTGTATCCGTAGAGTGCAATGCCCGGACGCACCATGTCATAGCAGCAATCTGGATGCTTGAGTACGCCAGCGGAATTCGCCAGATGACATAGGGAGGGGCGCAACCCTAGATTCTGCAATTGCTTCACCAAAGTTGTAAAACGTCCGATTTGGACGGGGGTTGCCTCGTGTCCCGGCATGTCCGCTGTGGCCAGATGCGAAAACATACCGGTGAAACGCAAATGAGAGCAACGGAGAATGGAAGTGATTTCTTGCAGGTCGGTGCTCTGAAAACCGAAGCGATGCATCCCTGTGTCCACCTTCAGATGTGCCTGATGGACAAGTCCTTGCGTTTCGAGCCATTTGTCGAACGCTAAAGCTAGCTCGCTATTGGCGATGCTTGGGGTTAAAGCGAATTCCACTAGAGAGGGAAAATCCTCCGGGGTCACCGTACCCAGAATCAGGATAGGAATGCGGATTCCATATTGGCGCAGCAAGACGCCCTCGAAAAGATGGGCGACACCCAGCCAATCGACGCCCGCATGGGCCGCAGCCCAGGAACAGGCTAGAGAACCATGTCCATAGGAGTCCGCCTTGACGGGGAGAAGAATTTTGCAATGCGCAGGAATGCGTTGCCGGAAAATGGAAATGTTATGCGCCAAGTTATCCAAATGGATTTCGATCCAGTTGGGGCGCTGGGAGGGAATGGTTTGGGTCACGCTTTCTGGTCCGTTGAGGAGGG
>DATIQS010000195.1:0-4365 GCA_035470605.1 Fibrobacteraceae bacterium | reverse complement strand
ATGGGCTTCAGGTCCCGTGCACTTTTCTTTTTTTGTTTGCCTCGCTGGGATGCGTTTTTTTTACGACGAGCTTCCTGCTCTCGCCGTTTTTTTTCCAGATTCTGGATGAGTGTGATCATCATTTTTTGGTTGTTTTCGAATTCCACCAGGGCCCTGCGCTGTTTTTCCTTGTCGCGTCGAAGTCCGTCCAGGGCGCCTTCCTGCCGAGAAATTTGGTTTTGCAGTTTGGATTCTTCCTGCCTTTTGCGGGAGTGCAGATGGGAGAGTTCCTGCAGATGTCCTCGTAATTCATTTTGGCGCTCTTGCCGTTCCTGCCGAGATTGGCGCAGGTGATTTACACGGTTCTGATCCTCTCGTAGCAGGCGATGAACCAGGTAGATGCTTCGTTCTGGATTCTCTCGTTGGCGGAGGAGGTGCCAGAGCTGTTGCCATTGATTTTGACGCCCTTGCATATAAAGTTCTCTAATGCGTTGGCGCATGGCTTTTTGTTGTCGTTCTAAGTCGTGACTAATGGAATCAATTTCTTGCCGAAGATTTGACACGGAAACTTCCAGGACGGTTTCGGTGCGTTGCAATTGGCGTAGGTAGTCCTTGGTTTGCCCGAGATTTTGGTCCAGTAGGGAAAGCGTATTGAGAACGCCTTTTTCCTCGTTTTCTGTGGCTTTTAATTGTCGCCTCTGACTTTCGAGATCTTTTTCCAGGGTTTTCAGGGCATTGCGTTGTTCTCGGAGTTGTTTCTCCAGCACGACGGATTTTTTTGCCCAGGCGGTTCCTTCCATGGCTACCCAGGTGAGCAGGAGCAGCAAGCATAGGCGTCGCACAAATGCCTCACCAGGATGCGCGCAAGAAGGAGCGCACAGAACGGTAGCTGGAATAGGCTCCTACAGCAGACACGAGCACGACGATGAGCGCCACAATGCTTTTTTGGTCCACTAGGTAGGGGATTAACGCAGGGAAATGGCTTTGCATCATCCAGCATACCAATCCCCAGAGGATCGCTGCGGCCAGGCTCCCAAGCATGCCCTGCATGAAACCTTCTAGGACGAAAGGAAATTGGATGAAGAAAAAGCTGCCTCCGGCGTATTTCATGTTTTCCACCAGTAATTTCCGCGAAAATAGGGTGAGGCGCACGGCGTTTCCAATGATAAGGCCTAAGGTCAACAGCAGCAGGATAGAAATCAGTAATGGCCAGAAAAGCATTTCAAAGCGCCACCGTTCTAACCATGCCGCCCATGTTTGAGGCGCTTGTACCATATCGAACACCTCCATGCGTTCCAATACGTGGATCACCTGGGCGAGATCCGCTGGATCGCGATATTGTTGTTGCAGCGTGATGCGTATGGAGGCCGGGAGAGGGTTGCTGTCCACCTGGGCCAGCATTGCGTCACCAAAGGAGGCGATAAATTCTTCCTTTGCTTGTTCAGGGCTGATTAGACGAACGGATTGGACCGCCTTGATCGCCAGGGCTTTGTGACGAAGGGAATCCAACTGCTTTGGAGAAGGATTTTCCACGAGGAACGCTTCGATCTCATAAAAAGCATCCCGATGGGAAATGGCTCTTACGGCCCCGCAAAGGACGCTAAGAGAGCCAGCCAGGAGAAAGGAGCAAAGAAAGATGGTCACAAGGGACGGAGCGACCACTGTGCGATGCTGCCGCCAACTGCGGAAGGCCTCGGAGACTAGATAAGGGATCTGTCCTCGCACCTTGTCCAATATAGCTAAATTCCCCTCTAACATGCAGTCTCTTGGACTTAAGCTCGTTGCCTTTTTTTGCGCCCTGGCGTTATGGTTTTTCGTGGTGGCCAATAGGAGCTATCAAGTGGACATGCCCGTGTCTTTACGTTTGGTTCATCTCCCTGGACAGCTTGCTCTTTCCAGTCATGTTCCCGGCACGGTTATGGTTCGCATGGAGGGCTTGGGCTTTGATTTGGTTCGAATGCATTGGATGGATTCGGTTGTCCATTTGGATGTGGATCTTTCCAAGGCAGTGTTGGGGCGCCAGACGATTCCCGTCACGACGGCTCAGTTTCGTTCCCGCCTTTCGGGGATTCATCCTGTATCTCTTAGTCTGGTGAATTTGGATTTGGATTTAGATACGAGAATTACTGCAGAATTGCCGATACGGTTACGCGCTAAGCTTGTCCCGGATCCCGACTATATCTTGGTTGGAGAGCCTCTTGTGATTCCCAACCTTTTCAAGGTTTCCGGTGCGCGGAACCTTTTGACTCGTGTAGCGGAAATTCCTACCGACTCCCTTGTTTTCTCCGACCTGGATGGGAAAGACACCTTGCAGATTCCTTTGGCAATGGAGGGCTTGCCTCAGCAGTTGGAATTGCCCCTTCGTTCGGTTCAAGTGGTGGTGAATGTGCAGAAACGTGCTACTCGTGTCTTCACTCATATTCCCGTGCAGCTTGTCGGGAATTATCCGAGGGGGAACTATTATTTGGAGCCGGATTCTATTGATTTGGAAATTACAGCAGGAAAGCAGGTCCTTTCTCAGATCCAGCCTTCGGAAATTCGGGCCATGGTCGAATTCTCTCGTTTTGAAGTCGAAGGGGCGGATAGCGTGGCTCCCAACATTGTTGTGCATCAATCGATTGCCTCATGGAGTTCCTTTCCGGCCACTCTCCATTTGCGTCTTCGTCCTGGGTCCCATCCAGAGCCGATTTTATGAATGACTTTTGGTTGGGATTTGAATCCTCCTGCGATGAGACCGCTTGTGCGGTTTTACAGACTGATCTGACGGTATTGGCTAATCCATTATATAGTCAGATTCAGGAACATCAGGCGTTTGGCGGTGTTGTGCCCGAGATTGCAGCGCGCGCTCATTTGTCAAAGATTCGGCCTATGCTGGATGCGGCTCTGGAACAATCTGGAGTTCCCTTGAATCAGATCGGCGCCATTGCCTTTACCCGGGGGCCTGGACTTATGGGACCATTATTGGTTGGTGCCGCTTTCGCGCGTGGTCTCGCCATGGATTTGGGTGTTCCGGTGTATGGGGTGCATCATCTGGAGGGGCATATTGCCGCAGCGCATCTCTCTAATTTAGACCTGGAACCTCCTTATGTCGCTTTGACGGTGTCTGGAGGCCATACAGAATTGACTTTGATCGAGCCCGGTTTCCATTTCCAAAATTTGGGTCGTACACGTGACGATGCGGCTGGAGAGGCTTTTGATAAATGTGGCAAACTCTTGGGATTAGGATATCCGGCAGGGCCTGTGGTGAGTCGTTTCGCGGCAACTGGCGATCGGAAATTTGTGCGGTTTCCCCAGGGATTGCAGGGGTCAGACACCTGTGATTTCTCCTTCTCCGGCCTGAAAACCGCTGTTCTGCGCTATACTCAGGAAAAAACACCCGAATTTATCCAGAAGAATTGCAACCATATTTGCGCTTCTTTGGAGTATGCAATCGTGGAGATCCTTGTGCGCAAGGCGTCGCAAGCTCTTGCCTCCACCCATGCTCCGGCGTTGGTCCTATGTGGGGGAGTGAGTGCGAATGCTTATCTACGAAATCGACTGCAATTGCTTTGTGAACGGATGGGGGTTCGTTTTGCGGTACCCGCTTTTGAATTTTGTACGGACAATGGCGCCATGATCGCCGCTGCCGCGATTTTACGGCATCGGGTGGGGCTTCTCGATCCGCAATGGGACGTCCGGCCCTGGCTCCCTCTGTGTCCTTGATCTACGCCCTTGATTCCCCAATGGGGAAAGGCTAGATTACAACTATGCATCACTTGCAGTTCCGTTGCCCTCATTGCCAAAACAACGTGGATTTATCACTGGAAAGCGAAGCCACGGTGATCGTTATGTCCTGTTCACATTGTAAAACCCCTCTCATGTATTATTATGGAGAGGTTTTTGAAGTGGACAACATTGAAATGACGGATTTACAGCAAAAGCAGTTGCGTGCCGTACAGGGCTATATGAGTGTGCGTGGAGTCCATCAACAAGTGACCTCGACAGAAACCCTGGCTGGGACCCATCCAGCAGGGCAACCTGTTCGCGATACGGCGATTAGCCAAGATGATATCACCGATTTGATGATTGATCTTGGCCTCTCCAACGATGTGGACGAATTTTTGCGGCGTTTGGGGTAGGCGTCCTTCGGTTCTTTTCGCCTTATCGGTCAAACTTGTGGGCGAGTCGGCCTGGTCAACTGCGGTCGTTATGATCAATATGTTATTTCCATTCCGCCGTTTTTTGGCATATTTGCTGGAAAGATCTGAACGAGCGAGGTGGCATGTCCGAATTTGATCTTCTGGTGGTAGGCAGTGGGCCGGGTGGCTATGTGGCTGCGATTCGTGGAGCACAGGAGGGTTTGCAGGTCGGGCTGGTGGAACAGGCTCAGCTTGGCGGTGTCTGTCT
>DATIQS010000194.1:0-2331 GCA_035470605.1 Fibrobacteraceae bacterium | reverse complement strand
CTCCAAAGGTATTTTATGTCGTACAGAAAGCGCGAGGAGAGCAGACATGACATATTGGCAAACCGCTTGGGCATTGCAGCCCGGCGCATTTGCCCATGCAATCCCCTGGGATTCGCACCATGGAATATCGATGTGATCCTTACCAATCGTGGCGGTACCGATAAAACGGACTTTGGAACCAGAAAGAAGTTGCTCATCACAACGGGTTCTTGTTCGCACAAGCAGCGCCTCTGCCGAATGGACTTGTTCGGGACCAATTTCATTCCCATCCATATAAACAACATCGGCGTAGGGTTCCAGAACACCATTTAGGAAAGGAATCTGACTATCCGCGATGATCCGCATAAAGTATTTAGTCTAGATCCTTAGTTCTTTTTTTTATGGTTTGCAGAAACGAAGCCAAGGCTTCTTCTGCGGATTCCCGGAAAGTTCCTGGAGTCAAGGTGCATAAGAACAAAGGCTGGTCTGATGGATTTGCTGCGTTGGGTAGCACCCGAATGCAGGGTGAACCCGCTCCATCGATGAAAAACTCGACCCGTAATCCGACTTGTATCAAAGAATCAATCAAATCTCGCATGAAAACAATCTACCTTTTTCCGACAAGATGGAACTATTTGATGCACACAACCACCTA
Source organism: Fibrobacteraceae bacterium (assembly GCA_035470605.1). GTDB lineage: Bacteria > Fibrobacterota > Fibrobacteria > Fibrobacterales > Fibrobacteraceae > CAIRAY01. Next base: position 1,697 of record DATIQS010000194.1, on the reverse strand, counting down.
CAGCTTGAAAATCCAGAGGAGCATTTGCACAATTATGAGCAAAAACGAATTGTTGCAGCACTCAATGCCACATGTGAGAAAGAGTGGGTCGAGTTAGAGAGCTTCGCTCAGAATTATCCGGCGCAGATCGTGGTTGGCTATGGCATCCATCCCTGGAATGCAGGAGCCGTTCTTCCTGATTGGGAAAAACGGCTCGGGACCATCTTGGAAACCCATCCCGCTGCTTTTGTGGGCGAAATCGGTTTGGATGGGTATCGGGCGAATCGCGCCTGTGGCCCAGGCCTATCCCGTCAATGGGAAATCCTGATGCCTCAATTACGGCTCGCTTCGCGTATGAAACGTCCGGTTTCTTTGCATTCTGTTCGGGCGTGGAGCGAATTGCGTCAAGCTTTGCGAGACGTTCATTTGTCCGATTTCTTGGTCCATCGTTTCAAAGGGGATTCTGCCATGGTAGGGGAAATTGTGGAAATGGGTGGTTTCCTCTCTGTCCACAGCGATACTTTGTGCCATGTCCGTTCTATTGATGCATTACGAACGATCCCTCCAGACCGTTTGTTGATCGAGACCGATTATAATGGGAGTCGCTCCGGTGTCGGAGCCCCTCAGGAGGAGCTTGTTCTGTTATTACAGGGCTTATCAGCCAATCTTGGGCGTTCTTTGGATGACGTTGCTCGTTTGACGCGAGAAAACGCCTGCCGATTTTATCATCTGAGGCCTATTCTTTGACATCTGCAGCACAGCGGAACCCAATCATTGTTTCTCGGAAACTGGGGTCATAGCCTCCTCTTGTAGAGATGGGCATGTCTTCATCCTCTTCCGCCCAGGACCCCCCGCGGACTACGCGGGAGACGCCCCCATTGGCGCCTTTGGGATTTTGTTTGGGACTGAATGCGTAATAGGTGTCCCCGTACCAGTCTGCGGTCCATTCCGCCACATTCCCTTGCATATCGAAAAACCCCCAGTCGTTCGACTTTTTCTGACGAACCGGATGAGGCCTTCCATTGCTGTTATCCTTGGTCCAGGCTACGGAACCCAGACAGACGCTGAGAATTCCACAGCCCCATTTGTTGTTGGAGCCTGCGCGAGCCGCATATTCCCATTCCGCCTCCGTGGGGAGTCGTTTCCCCAATTTTTCACAATAGGTTTTGGCTTTTTTCCAGCTGATGCTTTCCACAGGACAGTCTTGACCACAGACGGCAAAGAAACTAGGCTCTTCCCCCATTACTTGGTGATATTGTTTCTGTGTGACCTCCTGAAAATCCAGCAGAAAATGTTTGAGACAAACCTTGTGTACTGGATTTTCGTTCTTTTTCCCGGCTTTGTTTCCCATTTCAAAACAGCCAGTCTTGACTTTGCCCATTCCTCGTGTGTCCACGTCATCCAGTTTAATGGTAAGGGCTAGCTTGTTTCGGGGTTTGGGTCTGTCTTGAATGAGATGTTCCTGGTAACCGGGAGAACGAAGGGCAATCGTTTTTGTTTCTGGCGGAATTGGACCAGACCAAGGGGTTTTCCCTTTTTCCATGTCGTTCAGATAGACCTTTGCGGGGATTGCCTTTCCTGTTCGTGTAGAAATCGCCTTAAGGGAGAGAATTCCGGGCTTTTCCCTTAGGCGACTTTTGTAATAGTTGGAACCATTGGGGTTTTGAATTTGGAAGGACGAATCCAGATAACCTTCCCTGCGTAAGGTGACGGTGAAC
>DATIQS010000193.1:0-5966 GCA_035470605.1 Fibrobacteraceae bacterium | reverse complement strand
CCTGATCGAAAAAAGCGGGAATGTGGTTCTGCTGGAAGGGAACCGGCGCTCGGGAAAAACCTCTATTCTCAAAAATCTGGAAGGTAAGGCAACCATTCCAGGCTGGCTTTGCGTCTATCACAGCATGCAGGGAAGTGAAGGGCACACCACGGAAACAGGAGTGCCAACAGAAGAAGTATTCCGCAGCATGGCTACCGCCATCGCTTCCGCGTTACGGACAAATCAGATCGACTGTCCATTACCCGACGGGAGCCTGCTCCCGGCTAATCAAAGAAGGGTTCTGGGCCCGATTTTTCGCAGATGGATTTCAGCAGAAGCCCCTTTTCAGGATTTTCAGGAATATCTGCAACTGGTGCTGGAATATCTGCAACATCTCGAACTCGGCATTGTGCTGATGATGGATGAGTTTGACAAATTACAGCAAGGCATCGAAAATCACGTCACCTCACCCCAGGTTCCTGAAAATATGCGATACCTGGTTCAGAACAATTCTCATTTTTCCATCTTGTTGACCGGCTCCCGCAAAATGAAAAAGGTTCGGGAGGACTACTGGTCTCCGTTGTTTGGATTGGGAACCCGTCTGGGCGTCAGTTCGCTGGACCTCGTGTCAGCACAAAGGCTGGTGCAGGAACCGGTACAAACAATGCTGCGTTATTCGGGAAGCGCTGTGGATCGAATTTTGCAACTGACGGCCTGTCAACCGTTCCTGTTGCAGAATTTGTGTAACAGCCTTTTTCTGTTTGCGAAAAGAAACGCTTTGCGGGTAATCCAGACATCCCATGTCAATGAAAACGCTCAGAAGCTTTGCGAAGATCCAGGGCTTTTTCAGACCCTCTGGCTGGATTATGTCGGCACGGACCGCAAACGCCTGATCCTGATGATTTGCAATCACCCTTTAACGTCTAATACGGATCTGGAATTTGAAGAGATCCGGGAGGAGCTGTCCCAGCGGGGGCTTCTCATCAGTTCGCAAAACCTGAGTCTGGACCTCGAAGACCTGCGCGATCTGGAAACCTTGTCGTTTCACCAAAACAAGTATCAGCTCGCGGTCCCTTTGCTGGGGGTGTGGATGGATGCCCAGCAGGATCTTTCAGATCTTTTGGCCAAAGCCATTGAACAGGAGGGAATCCATGAATGAACCGCGTTTCCCCGTTGGAGGGACCGGGCCACGCGCACTGGTGGGGCGCGCCTCACAGCTTACCGACCTGCGGGAAAGCCTGCTGAAAAAAACACCAGACCATCTTTCCATTGTGGGACCGCGTTTTGTCGGGAAAACGGTATTCCTGAAAAACATTGCACAGGCTCTCGGCCCGACTCCGCCTTTTCAACAAGTGATTTATTGGGATCTGGGTTTACATACTCCTCACAACGATGAAGAATTCCTCAATCAGCTTGCCCAATTTCTGAATGAGCGTTTCCCTGGTTATCTGGATTTTTCCTCAGGAACGAGCGTCCATTTCTCTGATCTGAAAGAAATGGTGGAATGCCTGGCGTCTGAAGGAACCCGCATTTTATGGCTCTGGGACAGTTTTGACGTCGCACTGAAAGTCAGTGGACAGTTTACGCGCAATCTCTGGGATAACCTGCGCGATTTGGCGCAAAGTCCGGCGTTTCGACTGGTCGTGGCTTCGCGAAGGCGACTACACGAGGCCTTGCGGGACGAGGCGTCTGTCACCTCGGAGTTCTGGGGAATTTTTCGGCAAACGCCCATCTTCCTGGGGCCATACGAACATGTGGACGTGGAATCCATTTTCGCTTTGGCTCATGACCTGAAATTGGAAAAAGGCGTGCAAACAGAGCTCCTTCACTGGACGGGCTTCTTCCCTCCCCTGTTTCTTGCGGTTCTCAATAATCTGAAGGCGGGAAACGCAACCAGCCAGGATGTTTGTAATGCTGCAGGCCGGGCGCGCGAAGGCCTTAAGGCCTATTTGGATTCCTTGTGGAAGGATCTCAACCAGAATGAGCAGGACTACTTCCAGCGAACTCTGGAAACCAAAGGCATGGAGGCTGGGGATGTGCCGAACCCGGTTCGGGAAAGCCTGGAATGCCGGGGAATGATCGCACTGGAAAAAGGTCGTTTGCATAGTTCCTGCCGTTATCTGGAACAGGAGATGGATCAAAACGCCAAGCCATCGAATCTTAAACATCTCTTTTCTGATAAAACGGATTTTCAGAAAAACATGGTGAAGGTTCTGGAATTGCGTTTTGCCTCTGCAACGATTCGCCATGAACGGAGCCGCCGGATTCTGGCGCGCATTCTGGAAGACCTATCGGATTCTCCCCAGTATGCGATGCGGAATCTGCGGGATCTGGTGATGTGTTGTTTCGACCAGGTCTGGGAAATGGAACTGGGACCGAATCCTGTATTGCCTGCTGAATGGCTGGATGCGGAAATTCAGGTACAGCAAATCCCGGAAAAACGACCGGAACAGTTGCGATGGATTCGCAGATTGGCCGGAATTGGGCCTGATCGGAACTGTCCCCGGCGATTCCAGCGCGTAGGGGCTCAGGAATGCGCTTTGCTCGATAGCCTATATACCTTGCAAAATTTTGGACAGCACCAAGAAAGTGGCAAGGCGTCTTTTGGCACGGCCATTTCGGCAATCTTCTCAGCGATCGAATTACTGGAGCGTTTGCAATGACCAACCCCCTTCTGCAGCTCGCATTCTCCATGCAACGCAACAAGGGCGTTTATGCGTTGCTACTCGGTTCGGGTGTCTCCCGTTCCGCAGGGGTGCCCACGGGCTGGGGACTGATGCTCGACGTGATCGGCAAGATCGCCCAATTAGAAGGGGAAACGCCTACAGATCCCGTGCAGTGGTATACCGGGAAATATGGCAAAAAGCCCTTATATGATGACTTGCTCGCTAAGGTCGCCAACACCCCGGCAGAACGGCAAGGTTATCTGAAACCTTATTTCGAGTTCCCGGATGGCGATGAGAAAGGCAAACCCACCCGGGCGCATCGCGCCATCGCCCAGCTGATGAAAAACGGTTCTATCCGCGTGGTGGTAACCACCAACTTCGACCGCCTGCTGGAACAGGCGCTGACGGAAATCGGGGTCACCCCTGCGGTGATTGCCAATAGCGATCAAGCCAAAGGCGCCCTGCCCTTGGTGCACCAGCAGCATTGCATTATCAAGGTGCATGGGGATTACCTGGACACGCGCATCCGCAATGTCAGCGATGAGCTCAAACAGTATGAGCCGGAGATGGACGCTCTGCTCGACCAGGTTTTTGACGCCTTTGGATTGGTGATTTGCGGCTGGTCCGGGGAATGGGACCAGGCCTTGCGCGCCGCCCTGGAACGCTCCCCCAATCGGCGTTTTTCCACTTACTGGGCCACACAAGGAACCTTGTCAGAAAAGGGAGCCCGGTTGTTGGAGCACCGCCAGGGTCAGACGATCCCCATTGCCGATGCCGACCAGTTTTTCGGAGAACTGCAAGACAAGGTCGAGGCGCTGGAAAAGATTGAAAATGCCCAGCATCCTATGACCGCCAGGCTCGCGGTAGAGACCCTCAAAAAGTATCTGCCCAACCCCTTGCACCGCATCCAGGCCGAAGACCTGATCCAGAATGAGCTGGAACGCATCGCCACACAGATCCGGGACCAGAGGTTTAACAACAACGAATCCGTAGACAACGCAACAGAGCAACAAAGAATGCAGTTCTACTGTTCCATTTGCGAAACCCTGACCGCGCTGGGGGTGGTTGCCGGTGCCTATGCAGATACGGCATTTGAGCCAGTCCTTTTCCAGACCATGGATTCCCTGTTGCGGATGGCATCGAATGAAAGCGGATATACTGTCTGGAACAACCTGAAATATCTGCCCGCTCAATTCTGGTTCTACGCGGTGGGGATCGGAGCCGCACAAAAGGGGCGTTTTGATTTATTGAAGCGTTGGCTCTTAAAAACGGTGCCTGATTCGTATAATCCAGAACGGCGAGTCCATCTCCTGGAACGGCTTCATGCGCAAAGAGTGATTGAAAACAGAGAAGCCAAAACATTAATCGGGGATGAAAGGAATGCCGCATCCAGTCGATTGTTGCTTCAAAATATGCTCCCGGCCTTGAATGCCGCGATCCTCTCTTTGGAGGTGGATCGGGTGTTTGAACAACTCGAATTTTACGTTTCCATGGGTTTATGGGTGCACGCAAGAAGGAATCAGGGAGAAGAAAAGAAGGATACGGCTTTAGGTTACTGGAACAGGAACCATTGTGGATGGGATCAGTATTTATATGAGCTCACCCAGGCGGATTCCGAAACCCAAGTCGCCATCACCGCCTTGTTTGGAAGCGAAGAAGATCGGAAGGCCTGCCTGAGGCATCTGAATAGAGCCAAGGAATCTTTCTGGCCCTAAAACCTGAGTGTTTTTAGCTCTCTATGCTCATTTATTGACTTTTACATAGTAAAATGATACATTTTGTATCGTTTTGTTAGACAGAAAAGGAAACAACGAATGGAAGACGCGGTAGTCCGATTGATTTCCATGGGGTTAGGCAACTTCAAAAACGTGGGCCAGGGGAATATCAAATTTCAAACCCAAATCCTGGGAATTTACGGTCAGAATGGGTCAGGGAAGACAGCGGTCATTGATGCGTTGGGCTTTTTGAAAAACATTCTGGAGGGCAAACCTCTTCCCTCGGATGCGGCGGAATTCATCATGAAACCCGCAGAGCAGGCGAATTGCTCGTTCCAGTTTCATATTCAGGATGCGTCTACGGAATACCTGGTCGACTATGAATTCGGGATTCAGAAATCCACGGAGTTTGGAGTGGAAATCGTTCAGGAGCGGCTGTCCGAAAAGCATGGTTCGGGAAACGATTTGACAGCGAAATCCCTGTTGTTTGAATATCTCAGCACAAACACAGAAGAACTCTTTACACCCAAGAACCGCTGGAAAAGCATCTCGGGACAAACAAAATCCACCCCGATAGACCTTGGGGTTGCCAAAAAGCTCGTGCAGAAAGAACGGCGCTCCTTTCTGTTTTCAAAGGAATTCCTGAACGTTCTGAAGCCTCTTCAAGAACAGGAGTCCTGCGCTCTGTCTGTTCTGGGGGCTTTACACCGCTTTGCCTTTACCAACCTGTTTGTCGTCCGCAATAACTGTAATAGTCCCGTGTCGCTGGATTTGATTCTTCCCTTTAATTTCAAGCACCTGGAAAGCGAAAAACTGTCTTTAGGCTGTATGGGCATTTCTCTGCGCGAGCCGACCCTGGTGTCTGACAAACCTTTTCAATTATTGGGACAGCTTCTCCAGGAGATGAATATCGTCATGGATAAACTGGTGCCCGGGCTGAGTCTGGAAATCAAGGACCATGGTTTGCAACAAACGCCCAACGGAGAAGACGGACATCGGATGGAACTGTTGACATCCCGCAACGGACAAAAGATCCCTCTCTGCTACGAATCCGAAGGGATCAAAAAAATCATTTCCATTTTAAGCATCCTGATTGCGGTGTATAACAAGCCCTCCACCTGCCTAGTGGTGGATGAGCTCGACTCCGGCGTGTTTGAATATCTGTTGGGGGAGATCCTGCAGATCATGGAGGAAAACGGCAAGGGAACCTTAATCTTCACATCGCATAACCTGCGCCCCCTGGAAATGATTCGCAAGGAGTCCCTGATTTTCACAACCACCAATCCTGCGGAACGCTATATCCGCATGAGCGGAGTAAAAACCAACAATAACCTGCGCGATCTCTACCTGCGTAGCATCAACCTAGGTGGACAGAAAGAACCCGTCTATCAGGCCACAAACCCATTTGAGCTGAGCCAGGCCTTCCGCAAAGCCGGGACAATAGACAATGAGAAAGACTAAAAAGGGGTTCCTTCGGAGATAGAGTGGGTATGGTAGAAAAACTCTAGATTTCGGGAATGGAACAGAATAAACTTTTTACCCTAGCCTTAGGCCTTGTGGCCCCCTGGAAAATCGTAAGCGTCGAGTTTGATGCATCTAAAAAGCG